>JACRMR010000019.1 GCA_016214895.1 candidate division KSB1 bacterium | reverse complement strand
GAAGGCGTTGGTCGGCACGGTGAAGACACGCTCCGAGGCAAAGACCGGAATGTCGCTCACCACCCGCACCGGTCCGCTCTGCACGCCCACCCAGCGCGGGGTGACATTCGCCCCCGGCGCGATGGAGTAACTGCCCTGCAGCACGCCGTCCATGTAGATTTCCACGTTGGCGGTCTGCGTGGTCGAGGGGTTGCCCACCAAAATCCACGTGCGCATGTTGCTGCCGCTCACATTGGGATAGCCGTGATCGTAGTACGGGAACCAGTATTCAGTGGTGAACTGGTTGAAGGGATAGCCCATCACTTCGTTGAAGGAGTTCTGCGTGCCAGACAGCGTGTATTCCGACGCCACGATGTTCACGCCGTTGGTCGAGACCACCCGCAGCGGTCCGCCCACTTTGGCAGCATAGCGCTGTTTGAGGGTGGCATTGGGCGCGATGCTGTAACTGCCCATCTTGGTCGCGCCAATGTAAATGTCCACGCTGGCAGATTGCGAAGATGAAGTGTTGCCCACCAGCACGTAAGTGTCCATGTACACGGTGTCGTACCACGGGAACCAGTATTCGGTGGTGAACTGATTGGCGGGGTAGCCCATCACTTCGTTGAAGGAGTTGTACGGCACCGTGAAGACACGCTCGGAAGCGAAGATATTCACGCCGTTGGTCGAGACCACCCGCACCGGTCCGCCGACCACTCCTATCCAGCGCGGGGTGACGTTGGCGCCCGGCGCGATGCTGTAACTGCCCTTCAGCACCCCGCCGATGTAGATTTCGACTTCAGCGGTTTGGGTGGTGGAGGGGTTGCCGACCAGAATCCAGGTGCGCATCTTGCTGCCTGTCACGTTGGGATAACCGTGGTCGTAATAGGGGAACCAGTATTCGGTGGTGAACTGGTTGATGGGGTAACCCGCCAGTTCGTTGTAACTGCCCCCGGAGGTGACAACCTGCGTGGTGAAGATACTATCCCCGTTCAGGCTTTTTATTTTCACCGGACCACCCTGCAAGGCTGAGTAACTCTGCGACATACTCTCTGATGAAGGAAGATTGTAGTCTCCCTTGGAGTCGTTGCCGATCGTGACATTGATTCGAGCGACAGATGTTATGGTCAGCGTGAAGTTCTGAACAGCATCAGGACCAACCCCATTGCTGGCAGTAAAAGTAAGCGGGTAAGTGCCATCCGTTCCCGGCGTTGCTGTGCCGCTTAAAACGCCTGTTGATGGATTGAACGTGATGCCGCCAGGTAAAGTACCGGTCATAGATAAAGCAGGAAGCGGGTTTCCATTGAATGTAACGGTAAAGCTGGAAGGCACACCCACGTTGAATGTCACATTATCTGCACTGGTGATGGCGGGATCTTCGGTAGCGTTGACGTTCTCGGTCAAATCGGTAGCAGGCAGGTAGTTGATATTGCCCGCCTGGCTGTATTGGACAGTGCAGGTGCCGGTGCCGCTGACCATGGTAAAGGTGGCGCCGCTGTTCGTGCAAACTGCGGGGGTTGTGCTGCTATAGGTCACTGGCAGGCCGGAAGAAGCGGTTGCAGCCACTGTGAAATTCGAGCCGTTGGCGGCACTGGCAGGCGCATGGGTAGTGATGGTGATGGTTTGGCTGGCTTGTGTGATAGTAGCAGTTGTCGTTGCCGTTGTACTTGCCAGGGAATAATTTCCAGCGTCGGTGCCGCTAATGGTGATGCCGCTTACGCTGACCGTTTTGCCACTGCCAGCATTTGGATCTGAGAAAACGGCGGAAGCATAATTGACAGACAGCACATCTCCGGAAAGTCGATCGTCAGAAAGAGTTACCGTTGCTGTAACCGTGCCGTCATACACCTTGTCAACGCCTGTGGCGGTCACCGTTAGCGTGCGCTGTGTAATACTAGCGGTCGTGGTCGGCTGGGTCAGGGAGTAGTTGCCCGCGTCTGCGCCGCTGAGGCTCAAGCCCGAGACCGTGACGGTCTTGCCTGCGCCGACGCTCTTGTCGCTGAACGCGCCGGCGGCAGAGGCAGTGTTGAGGGTCACCGTATCGCCGCTCACCACGCCCACCAGGGAGGCGGAGGCGGTGTTGAGCGTCGCGGTGGTGTTCCCGTCGTAGGTCTTGTTCGCGGCGGTGATTCCGCTCACGGTCAGCGCCTTGGCGGTGATGTCGGCGGTCGTGGTCGGCTGGGTCAGGGAGTAGTTACCCGCGTCCGCGCCGCTGAGGCTCAAGCCCGAGACCGTGACGGTCTTGCCCGCGCCGACGTACTTGTCGCTGAATGCGCCGCTTGCGCTGGCGGTGTTGATGGTCACCGTGTCGCCGCTCACCACGCCCACCAGCGAGGCGGAGGCGGTGTTGAGCGTCGCGGTGGTGTTCCCGTCATAGGTCTTGTTTGAGGCGGTGATCCCGCTCACGGTCAGCGCCTTGGCGG
>JACRMR010000018.1 GCA_016214895.1 candidate division KSB1 bacterium | reverse complement strand
GAGCGCAATCCACGTGGCGCGAACGTACTTCGACAAGAAGCGAAACTACGTCGGGCAGCACTTCTGGGCCCGCGGGTACTTTGTCTCCACCGTAGGGCGGGACGAGAACGCGATTCGCGAGTACATCCAGAAGCAGGAAGTGGAGGATAAGCGACTCGAGCAGCTTCGGATGATCTGACAGCCCGCCACCTTTAGGTGGCTCCCAGGCCGCTCGCGAGCGGCCAACAACTCAGCCGCCTTGGGCGGCTCACAACCAAAAGCCCCCGGCTCTGCCGGGGGATGACTTACTGACGGTCCAGCAAAAAGAGTGGTTAAACTGAGGCGCGCTTCATGACGCTTGTCGTTACTGTAAATGGACCGGAAACGATCTGGCTCATGACAGATCGTAGTCTCTATTTTGAGGCCCGCGCACTCAGAGATGATGCTCGCAAGGTCATGTTTCTTGAAACCACCGATGGCGTGGCCATTCTTGGATACGCCGGGCTTGGAGCAAATGCCTCCGGTACGGAGCCAGCGGATTGGCTGAGTTCGGTCTTCCGTGGTCGAAACCTCCCGCTAGAACAGTCCCTCGGTGTATTGGCGGATGCGATGAAGAGGCAGTTACCGCGACACCTGACGCGCATTCCTGGGCAAGACGGCCCGGCTCACAAGGTGCTCATTACAGCGTTCGTTGGCGACGAAGTCAGGCTATACACAATCGACTTGGCGTTTGCACCCGATCGAAAGAGCTACCGCTTTCGCTACACGCGCCATGTAGTCGACAATTCGAGTCCGGACGCTCCTAGAACCCCCCGGTTGAGCATAGCGGGCTCGGGGGCCCTATATCTGATGCATGACAAGAAGTGGATACGTAAGCTACTTCGCGTGGTCAAAGCCAACGACTGTGGGCAGTTGTCGGCAAATACAGTCGCTGCCCATTTGGCCATCCTGAACAATGAAGTCTACTTTGGAGTTCGCGATGGTTCAGTAGGGCCACGCTGCATTGTGGCGTGGCGACACAGAAAGAACGGCGTTCACAAGGGGCGTGGAGGATATCAATCCTATACTGGGGCTGAACGCGACGCAATCTCGCCATCACTGCCAACGATCGCAAATGGCATGAATGTTAGTACACTTGCTAAAGTTATGATGCCGCGCACCATGAAGATGTTCGAGGCAATGCGCGGAGGCGAACCGGCGAAGGATTTGGATAAGGACGAAATCAATGCAGAGTTGGCCCGTCTGCCGGACAAACCAGACGAAACCCTGCGGTAAGGACAACGGGTAACCCCCCGCCTTTGGCGGGGGACCCCAGAAGTTTGACAGTTCCGGGAGTGGCTTGGCTCGCTGCTCCGATCCGCACTCACGCCCCAGAAACACGCTCGGTCAGGATGCCGCACACGCAAGGGATCGCCGTCCGGGCCGAGTTCCGACGGGGGGCGCGAAGCATGTGGAAGCAGCCGCACCGGGTCGGAGGTTCGGGCGCCAACGCGCATGTCGCCAAGGGGTCGGCGGTGCCGGGCTGCCAGCCGTCGGCCAGTGACTACCGCGGTTTCTGGGACACCCCGAAACCGTTTCAGCCGCGTCGGGCGGCTCATGATTTGCCCGCCGCCCTGGGCGGCCCACGGTTATCAAGCCCCCACACCTTGGGTGGGGGGGTGAATTCAATTCGCAAGTGCAGCACGCGAAGCAGCCTGGAAGACCTCATGGGGCGTCGGTAGTTGAGGGTCTTTCGTGGCCGATGGTTGAGTCGCTTCACAGCGGCGGTGACCGCTTGATCGCTGACGCGCCGGAAGTCGGTGCACCTCGGGAAATACTGCCGCAGCAGCCCGGTGTGCTCCCCGTTCGGCACCAATCCACCGCGATCTGTCCGCAGGGGGGACATCAGTTGATCGAGAAAGGAGAGATACGGGATGCGCACGTTCAGCGACCTGTTGAAGATCAGCGAAGGCGACGATGTGCTACTCGGCACATGGTCGCAGATTGGCGCACCCGAAGTGATCGACATCTTGGGTACCTGCGGCTTCAGCTTCGTCATCCTCGATGCACAGCACACTTCTTTCTCAATGCAGACGGTGGAGAACATGGCGCGCGCCTGCGCGGCCAACAACCTCGTGCCAATCGTTCGGGTCGTGGACAATCTCCCGCATCTGGTCCTGCAGGCCCTCGATCTAGGCGCCGCGGCTGTGGTCGTACCGGGAATTTCGACGCGTGACGCCGCTGAGGCCGCGGTGTGTGCCGCACGCTTCGGACCGAGCGGGCAACGCAGCGCCTGTCCGATGGTGCGCTCGTCTGGGCAGTTCACCGCGGACTGGCGCGCCTATGCCAAGCGTTCCAACGCCGAATCTAGCGTCATCGCACTGGTGGAAACCCCCGAAGGCATCCGTAACTGCGACCGTATAGCAGCGGTCCCTGGGATCGCTGCGATCCTTGCCGGGCCGTTCGACCTGGCCGTCGGTATGGGCTATGACGACGACATGCGCCATCCCGAGGTAGTGAGTGCGATGGAAAAGTTGCTTGAGGCGGCGAGGCGAGCCAGCACCCCATTCATCATGCCAATCTTTGCGCCCGTACCTAAGGAGTGTCGCGAGGTGATGGAAGAGTGGAAGCGCCGCGGCGTGAAGCTATTTACGGTCGGTGGCGACAAGCTGTTCCTTGCCGACTATGTTCGGCGCTACGTCGCCCAGTTGCGGGCACGGGCCGCGGGACAGCGCGAGGGCTGATTTATTCTAGGAGCCTGTCGGACTTTCGGAAGCACCTACTCTGGAGGCACCCGAGAATACCATGGGAATGATCCGGAGGGCGTCTTCTTGTGTCCGAAGTAAAGTCACTATTCTTGGCTATTGCCTTTTGTTTCTAGTGCTATCG
>JACRMR010000017.1 GCA_016214895.1 candidate division KSB1 bacterium | reverse complement strand
CGTGAGTACGTCCTGAACAACCGCCTGCCTGAACTCGGGACTAAAGACCCGCTTCGACCTCGACATCATGGACTCCTTCTGCTGCTCCCCCTCAATCTAACCATCTATAGCATCACTGTCCAGCCCACGGGGTGCACCTCACTACCTTCTGTTAGTCGGTGACGCACGACGGCCACGAGTAGTTGCGCTTTGTAGCCAGGATTATTGGGATCCGCGTACGGAAATTAATGAAAGTGATTATCCGGTGGCAAACGCATCCGCCGGAAATCTTGTTCCTGCATGGTATTTCCCACAATTTCTCGGCACAAGGTGGGGGTATGACGGATGGGACTGGGCATTGAATGATATCGGCTATACACAGAATATTCCTCAGTGCCTTGTGGGTCGAATTCCCGCAGAGACGGCTATGGAAATTTCTGCATACATACAAAAGGCTAGTCAATATTTGCTGACAAATCCCACCCTACCGTGGGTACACCAGATTCTTCGCGCCGGTGATGACGTTTATTTCGCATACAACGGGGTACCGGGTACGTGGACCAGGCGATGGCATCAACGATGGTCAAGACAATGCGATGCTTCGTGGGTCAACGACGATCTCTACACGTCAGACTACCAAGGTCCGGGGCAGGAAGATACACGATTTGATCTATTGGAATTGCGCTTCAATCAAGGACGAGGAATTATCACTTTTTATGGCCCGAGAGCTGCGGCGTGGCGGCTCGCAAATTGGTATGATGATTCAGAAGTCGCCGACTATGAGTTTACTAACTCAGGGATGTACCCTTTGATCATAGGCGCAAGTTGTGATCTTGGCGCATACGACGAATGGTGGTTTCCAAATGAAGCAGAGGGATGCACCGGCACTCCACATGAGTATGAGTGCATTATTGAACAGTTACTCTTTTTGCCAAACGGAGGATGTATTGCTGCATTAGCAGCAACCGGAGCAACAACATCCTCGGCTGACGGCAAATGGACCGAAATGGTTTTCAAGACCATTAGCCAGGAGAATACCCGGAATTTGGCCCGCATCGGTAAAAGGGCAACTGAACTAGCAACACCGTATTATCAGCCGACAGAAGGATGGACATATCCCCGCTTTCAACTATTGGGTGACCCCACCCTAGCTTTGCCGGCGCAAATTCAGGCAAGTGGTTCATGGACAGTTTCCAATTCACCTTACCGGATAACTTCCACATTATCGATCCCTCCGAACGGCAGCCTTACCATTGATCCCGGCGTGACGGTTATCTTCGCGCCCGGCGTTGGTTTGACGGTTTCAGCAGGTGCGAGTTTGATTGCGAATGGTACGGCGGCTCAGCCAATTCATCTTCAGGCGGTGGGTAGTGCAGTGAATCAGGCGTGGCGGGGGATTGAGGTGCAATCGGCGAATCCTGTTACCTCGCTTAGTCATTGCACGTTTGATAACGCGTCGGTGGGGGTGCGGACGGCGGCAGCATCGGTGGCAACGCTTGCGAGCTGCACGTTTACGAATTGCGGAATTGGGATTACTTCATTCCATGGAGCGGTGGTGACGGCTACAAATTCTGCTATCTCCACTTCGCGGTATTACGGCGCGGTGGCGGCGGCGCGGGGGATATTGAATATGAGCGGCGGGAGTATTACGAACAGCGCGCGGGTTGGGTTGTGGTCGGCGAGTATTGCGCGGACGGATTTGGATAATGTGACGCTGACGGGGAATGGGCCGCCGCTGATCAATAACCGCAACTTGAATCATGGCGGGCTGCGGAATACATACAGCAATCTGAAGCTGAATTGTGTGAATAGCTCGTCGAACAACGGGCCGGGGATTTCGGCGTGGGGCGGACAGACGGATATGGCGTGGCGGATCGCGGATAACGGGCGGAATCTCGTGCAGAACAATAACGGCTACAACGGTGGACGGACGCAGCTATATTTTTGTCAGACGATTGCCGATCTGTGCAACGGGCGGAACAAGATTGCGGCGACGACGGGGAATTTGATTGAAGATTGCTGGCCCTTAGCGCGGGAAGCGCAAGGTAATTATTGGGGCGAAGCGCCTAGTCCGGTCGGTCGAATTCCGGCTACGTACAGCTATAATCCGACCGATGCGAATTCGAGCGATGCGCGGTGCAACTTACTGAGTTTGGGAACATGCGAAGTATCGGACGCGGCTTACTATTTTGGGCAGGGTTGGAATCAGGAGAACGCGCTGCAATATACCGAAGCGATTGTCAGCTACAAGTATGTGATCGTAAACTATCCGACGAGCAAGGAAGCGTTGTGGAGTCCGGCGCGAATTGCCTTCTGCGAAGGGCAATTGAATAAGGATTGGGCGACGTTGCGCACGTACTTGCTGACTGTTGCGGATACGGCCTCGGAGGCGGATTTGAAATACTCGCTGCGCTCAGCAGCGGCATGGTGCTTGGTCGAATTGAATGACTTCACGGGAGCTTTCGCCGAATTTGCCACTCTGATGAATCAAGCTGCGACGCAGTATCAGTATCAGAAAGTGGCGTTGGATTCGTTGTTGACGGAATTAAAAACTGCACCATGGGATTCGATTGGGCTGTCACGACGGGATGGAAATAATACTTTGGATCAATTGCCGGAAGAGGCGCGCGCGGAAGTACAGGGCGATCACCAACTGTGGACGCTGTTTGCGATGGAGCAGATATTGAGCGGCCAAGGCTTTCGTGGCAGTGGCGAGCCACCGTTGCCGACGGAGTACCGGTTGTATCAGAACTATCCAAATCCGTTCAATCCGACGACGGAGATTCAATTTGATTTGCCGGAGAATGCGCGGGTGAAGCTACGGATTTACAATACGCTGGGGCAGTTGGTTGCGACGCTGCTCAACGGTCCACGAGAGGCGGGACAACACACCGTCACATGGGATGCGAGCGAAATGCCCTCCGGGCTTTACATCTATCGCCTGGAAGCCCGCAGCTTCGTCGATGCGAAGAAGATGATCTTGATTCGGTAGCGGCTCACGGCGCTGGCGTGGTGCGGCATCGTGGTCGCCGCCAGCCGCCACTGTGCTTACCCGAAGATAAGCGAATCATCAGTGAATCGCAATTCAAAAAGGGCAGCCATCGCCGGCTGCCCTTTGCAACTCCACTCACTACCCACCCCCTTCTACTTCCGCGCCTTCTCCCAGTTCGCGCCGATCACGTCCCAGTCGAGGTTCTTGAGGAACGTATCGATATAGCCGCCGCGATTGACGCCAAAGTCCATGAAGTAGGCGTGCTCATAAACATCCATCGCCAGAATCGGCCGCAGATTCCACGACAGGTAGCTGTTTTGCGCGTCGCCGGCCCAGTTCAGCAGCCGGCCCGCTTCGGGGAACCACACCGTCCACGCCCAACCGCGCGAGCAGATGCCGGTTGCTTTCAAGTCCTTCACGTAGCCATCCCAACCGCCGAAATCTTTTTCGATCTGCGCCTTCACGTCGCCCGCGGGCATCTGGCCGCCGCTTTTGAGATGCGCGAAATAAATTTCATGATTCTGCATGCCGCCGATGGCGAAGCTCAGATCGACTTTGAGCGCGCGCACGTCGCT
This sequence comes from candidate division KSB1 bacterium, assembly GCA_016214895.1. NCBI lineage: Bacteria > Pseudomonadati > Candidatus Zhuqueibacterota bacterium. Next base: position 186,068 of record JACRMR010000017.1, on the reverse strand, counting down.
GAAGATCTGATTGGCGGTCGAGAGATCGACGGTCTTGAGCTTCTCCATCACTTCATTGGACTTGTTGACATAGCCGTTGTAGAGCTTAAGATGCTCTTCGACGGCCTTTTTCGAAATGCCATCGAGGTTCAAAATATTCGGGCCGAAGTCTTTGGCGGTGAAAGCCATGGGATTGGTCTCCTGGGAGGTTGAATTATTGACAGTAGGCGAATTCGTCTGGCGGCGGAGTTCCGGCCGTCGTCGCGGAAGACGGCTCTCGACAGGGGTTATACGAGTGAGGGGGCCGGCGGTTTCAGGGCCATCGTCACGGTACTAATGCTAACCAATTCTGGGGACCCTCCGCAAGATAACGGGTCGGGTCTTTCGAAGCAAGGTGACCGGCGGGGCCGGTTCGGACGAATGAAGAGGCACCGCGCTGCTCTGACTCCTCGTTTTCTAAATTAGACAAACTTTGGCATATTCGCAATTGCCGCAATCAGAATAGCTTAATTCCACGCATCGAATCCGAGTTATCTGTACTAATCCTATCATGAGTGTCACAGCGACTTGACAACCCGTTTAAATATATTTATCATAAGTATGAGCTAATTGATGGCGCATTGGGGCGTCTCGGACGTCCAGCGAAACAAGGATGAACTGATCGTGCAATCGCATTTTCTTCATATCGGACGGTTCGTGGCCAGTACCCTTCTGCAGGGGGTGTTCATGGTGATGGTTTATTCACTCATGGGCCTGCTACGGATCCCGGGCTTCGCCAGGCGCGTGTCGTAGGCTCGAGAACAACACCCCACCTCCTCAAGGGGTTTACTTCGTCGGCTTCAGTGCCGCAGTCACCAGACTGCGGCACTTTTGTTTTCCGGATTCCGGTCTGGAGCTCAACGGCGCCCGCCCGGGCGTCGTCCCCCCCTCCTCGCGTCGATACCTGCTGACCCCTGTCATCCAACGGCTATGCCTCTCCTTCTCAGGTGTCGAAATCATGGCGAATACACCATAATAGGACAAAAGTTGTCATAATTAAATGAGTTAGAATAATTGGGTGATTTGGTTAGCAATCATGGTTTTCTCAGATAGAGAAAGGACATTTGTTGACATCGTCTCTTAATATCCTTACCATACTACTCACACTAAATCTGTCACTCAATCGACAATCGCATCGTTGCGTTCACAGAAGGAGACCCCATGAAGACGTTTGCCATGATTTTGACGGGACTGCTCACTTTGACGCTGGCTGTCTGGGCTGGCCACCGCCCGACCTCGACTCTTGATGACCCCATCGACAAAGCGGCGCTTGGCGATGCCAGCCGCAGTGCCTCGCTCTGCAACGCCCTCGTGTGTGTGCAAACTGACGGCGACGGCGATTTCAACATCGGTACGGCTGCCGGACAAAGCTTGCTGTATTTCTATCCGTCCGGCCCCGCCACGTCCGACATCCGCGTTTCGATCGACGGCCTTGTTTACAACATCGACGGTCAGCAGGGCAGTGCTTGTGACGGACAAGCGACGTATGTTACCGAAGTCGTCGATGTGAGCATCCACGACTATTTTGTGATCGGCGCGATCCAGGTTGAGGTTCGTCACACTCCGGTGCTATTCAGCGCAACCACGGGTGCGATTCTGACCCAGACCATCGTCACGAATCTTGACAACGTCTCACACAACATCGGTGTCCTGTACGAGTATGATACCACTGTTGACGGTGATGACGCCGCCGAATTGTATCTTGGCGCGACTCACCTGTTGGATGAGACTTGCTACACTGCCGCGTTCGCGGCGGACTACTGGGATGCCATTCCCACGTCGAACGCGATCGTCGGTCGCGGAACTTTTACTCGTTTTGGTGATCCCAATATCGTGACGCCGGATGCGCTCGCTTTCGGTCAGTGGGGTCCGTTCTGGGGAACCTGCTGGAACCGCGTGTGCACCAACACGCCCTACGGCGATTCCGCGGTGCTTTACCAGTGGAACGAAGTTCCGGTTGCTCCCGGTGCCGACCGCATGGTGGGGACCTATTACGGTGTGGGCGAAATTCTGACCTCGCCCGGCGACCTGCAGATCAGCGTCTCGGTTCCGCCGCTGCGCTGCGAGAATTACGCGATCACGCCCAATCCTGCCAATATCCTGATCAGCGTGGCGAACAACGGTGGCACGACCTGCAACGACGTGACCGTCGCGCTGAGCGATGGATCCGGCTCTGGTGGCACGGCCTCGGTGACTCCGGCCAGCCAGAGCGCGGGCACCATCACCCCGGGCAACAACTCGGCCGTCAACTTCAGCGCGGCACTGTCCTACAATACGTCCGGTGGCGACATTTGCTTCACGGTGACGGTCACGTCCCCGACCTGCCCGACCTATGTGTACGACTTCTGTCTGCACGTTCCGCCGTGCGATATCCTGAGTGTCGAAGTCAGCTCCTTCAGTGCAATCGCCGGCGATGCCAGTGTCACGTTGAATTGGGCGACGCAGTCGGAAACCGACAACGACCACTTTGAAGTCATGCGTGATGGCGCGCTGGCCGCTCGGATCAATGGCGCCGGTTCGTCAACGGTGCGGCATGACTATACCTGGACGGACCACGGTTTGCAGAATGGCACCCTCTATCACTATACCCTGGTATCTGTTGATTTCGCCGGGAACCGCCGTGACGAGGCGACGACGGATGCGATTCCGCGCTTCGCCGCGCCGACCGCGGGCGAGTTTGCCCTGCTTCAGAACTTCCCGAATCCGTTTAACCCGGAGACGAGCATCGCCTTTGACCTCGCGGAAGCGGGTCATGTTACGCTGAAGGTTTACGACGTGCTGGGCCACAACGTCGCCACGCTCATGAACGATGAGCTGGGCGCGGGGCGCCACATCGCCAACTTCAACGGCGCCAGCCTGCCCTCGGGAGTCTATCTGTACCGTCTCGAAGCGAACGGCTTCACCGCCAATCGCAAGATGGTCCTGATGAAGTAACATCGGCGACCGATCTCCGGGGAGTCTGACTCCCCGGATCATGAAGGCGGGGTTGCGCAAGCGGCCCCGCCTTCTATTTTGAGGCCGCCAGGAGCCTATTTTGAAACAGGATCGGAGTAACAACTTCAGCAAGGCAAGGTGGCTTTAGCCCCTTGCCAAGTAACGCAGACAACGGGCTGAAGCCCCGTTGCCCCCCTGCTGCTATTTTGGGATAGGTTCAAAAGCCTTGAAATCCCGCCTTTGATTGCTTATCTTGTTTGACCGCCTGTAACTTAACGCAAGATGTGACTATGAAACTGCTGATCGGATTTCTGCTACTGACTTTGACCCTCGTTGCTGCGGCCCGCGATCCACTGGATCAGGGCAGCGATACCTGCCCCGGGACCGTGATTGCCGCCCTGCCCTATTCCGACACGGGCACGACAGCTGGCCTGACGGACAATGCCGCCGGCGCCTGTTATAACGCCGGCGGACCGGACGCGATCTATACGCTGACCCCGACGAACGATGCCGCGGTGATCGTCTCGTTGTGCGGCAGCGGTTTTGATACCGGGCTGACGGTTCGCACGGGCGGATCCTGTCCGGGCACGACGGAGGTGGCCTGCAATGACGACAACGGGCCGTCCTGTACCGGCACCAGCAGTTCGCTGCAATTTACGGCCACGGCCGGCGTGACCTACTGGATCGTGGTGGATGGTTACGGCACGGCCAACGGCAATTACACGCTGAACCTGACGCTCCCGGCGTCGGTCAACGATTGTCCGGGGCAAATCATTGCGGCGCTCCCGTTCACCGATGCGGGCAATACATGCAACGACGCGAACGACTTCTCCAATTGCGTCGGGGCGACGTCCGCGGATACCGTCTATACCTACACGGCCACGCTGACCACGAGTATCCGCGTCTCGCTCTGCGGTTCGGCATACGACACCGGGCTACAGGTCAAAACGGGCGGCAGTTGTCCCGGCACCACACAGATTGCCTGCAACGACGATAACGGTCCTGCTTGCGGCGGAGTCGCGAGTTCGATCGACTTCACAGCCACCGCCGGTGAGACCTATTTTTTCATTGTTCACGGGTACGCCACCGGCTGCGGTGATTACGTCATCGACGTATCCTTGCCGCCCCTGCTCGGGCGCTGTTGTTACTTCGGCGGTTCGAGCTGTTCGGACGGACTCACCGAAGCCGAGTGCACGTCGCTTTATGGCGGCGAATTCACGCCGCTCGAAACCTGCGCGAGTCCCTGCCCCTGCCGGCCCTGCTCCTTGCTGACGATCCAGGCCGGCGTGGGACCGCAAGTGACGTTGCACTGGTTCGCGCCTTCCAACGGCTACGACCGCATCTACAGCACGACCATCGCGAACAACGACGGCAACCCCGATGGCGGCCTCGATCTCCAATGGAGCTTGCGTGATCAGCAGGTATCCTCGCCGGGCGCGCATAGTTGGATCGAACCGGATTACACCGAGCGCTATCGCAACTACGTAGTCGTCCATTACTGTCCGTAATCAAACTCACTGTGTCTAAGACTGCGGCGAGACCAACCCACGGCAAACCGAATCCCCGTTCCCGCGACGAGCGCGCCGGCGCACCGCTGCCCAACGGTTCACATCTAATCCTCGCCTTGCGCGTCGGCGGCGCGCTGTTGGTGGCGGCGATGATTGCCGCCTATCTGTGGCCGCAATCGCGCATGTGGGGCGTGCACGCGCTGAACTACATCCCGCTCGCGTTTGGCATCCCGCTGGTGCTGGTCGCGAGCTTCCTGCTCTCGCCGTGGTCTGCCGCGCCGCTGCGGAAACTCCACGCGTGGTCTGCCCGCGTCCCGCGCCTTCCGGCCCTGCTCTTCGCCGGCGGCGCTTTTGCGCTCTTCTATTTTCGCGCGGTCCCCGCGCCGCTGCTCGGTGACGGCCAACTCTGGTTGAACGAATTGGCAACCATCGCGCGCTATCAGGAGCAGCACGATACGGACCGCAAGTTTCCCGAAAATATGGAGCGCAATCTGCGCAAGGAGCCGCTCGAGATCCTGCTGCACGACGCGGTCTTTCAGTGGGTTCGCCCCTCCTATCCGCAAACCGAGTCCGGACCTTACCCCAAGAACGCGTTCGACGCGTTACAGCGTCAATCGCGCGAAGAGAATAAGCGCAAGGACGCCGCGCAGCAGACCTATCGCCTGCTCTCCGCGCTGGCCGGTGCGCTTGTCGTATTGCTTACGATCCTTTTTGTGCGCCGCGCACTCGCGCCACCGGGCCGCGCTCTGTTCTATTGGATCGTGTTCGGCAGTTCGGCGATGCTGCTCTACTTCGGCTACGTCGAGAACTACGCGTGGGCTTCGCTGGCCCTCGTCGCCTGCCTGTTCGCGGGCATTGTCGAATTGGGCGCGGGCCAGCGTTTCCCGTGGCGGACCTGGCTCTGCTTCGCGCTGGCGGTGGGCTTTCACTACTCCATGCTGGTCCTGTTTCCGGCGGTGCTGTTGGCCACATTGCTTGCACTTCGCCGGGCGACCCAACCCCGTCCTGTGCGCAAACTCTTCGCGACCACCGGCGTACTGCTCGCACTCGCGGGACTCGCGGCTTATGTCTATGTGCAAGGCTGGAACGGCTGGTTCACGATTTTGCCCCTGACGGCGGCGCGGAGTTCCGACGGCTACGCGCTGCTCACGCTCAATCATGCCGTTGATCTGCTGAACTTGCTGGCGCTGCTGGGGCTGCCTGCGCTGCTGCTCTTCGCCGTTCGACGCGGTTTAGCGAGCGACGGCGTCAGCGCCTTCTTGTTGTTGGCCGCTTGCTCCGGACTGGTGTATGTCGCCACGTTCAATCCGAATCTCGGCATGGCGGTCGATTGGGATTTGCTCGCGGTGGGACTGCTGCCCCTGATCATCGGCGGAGCCTGGCTCGCGGCATCCTCGACACCGCCCGAGCAGTGCGCGGAAGTCAACGCGGCGATCGTCGCCTGCGTGCTGCTCGTCGGCCTGCCTTACCTTTATCTGAACACGAATGAGCCACGGCTGATTCATCGCTACGAGAACTTGTTACGGCTCGATCGCGGCCGCAGCGCATACGGGTGGGAGAAGTTGGGCACACATTTCGAGCGGCGGGGTGATGCGAATCAAATGCATCGCGCCTATCTCGAAGCGCTGCAAGTCGAGCCGAACCCGCGTTACCATTACAAGGTCGCCGATGCGCTCTTACGGCGGGGAAGTTACGAACCCGCGGCGAAATACGCCGAGGCCGCCGCTCGCCGGGCTCCGCAGTATGCCGGGCTGGTCGCCTATATTGGCGTGGAGGTCGGCAAGCGCGGGAACGGGCGGCTCGGGCGACAACTGTTACAAATTGCCAGCGAGTGCAATCCCGCTGATACACTCTGGGCGAGTCTGGTGAAAAACATGGATGCCGCGTTAGCCGATACGTCCGTTAAACCTCCGGCCCGTTGAACGGTCAAACGATCAGAACGGGGGAATGACGCCGGCGGGCCGAAGGAGTCCCGTCCGTGAGCATTCACGAACACGAAGGAGTTAACTTATGCAACGCCATCCGCACCTCTCTCTGATTGCCATGCTCCTGCTCGGACTCGGCACGCAACTGTGGGCCGCCCCGCGCTATGTCGAGCGCTATTCGACGGACACCGGCCGGGATCTCGACCGGGTGAGTGTCAGTGGTACAATCACCTCCATTGATGGTCAACGCGCCACGTTGCGTACGGAACGCGGGGCGCAGGTGACCGTGAATCTGGGTCCGCGTCGTTATTGGGATCAGCGCGGCTACTCGCTCCGCAGCGGCGTGGACGTGACCGTCAGCGGTTGGGGCGAACTCTACGATGATGACGGCGGATTCTTGTTCGCGGGATCGATCGACGGGCCGGGTTTCTATTTCGAGCTGTGGGACAGCGACGGTTATCCGCGCTGGGCCGATCGCGGTGATTACGGCTACGGCTGGCATCCGAGCTTTGAGTGGGCGGACCGCCACTATTGCGGCGATGGCCCGCGCTGGTCTGAACGCGGCTACTATTATGTTCCGCCGCCGCCGCGCCTTCACGTCGGCTGGTATTGGGGTGGGCCGCCGCGCCATCCGCATCATCGCTGCGACAACCACTGCCGCCACGATCATCGCGGACCGGGCTGGGATCATCGCGGTGGACGCGGTTGGGATGATGATGATCGCGGACATGACCGTAATCGCCGGGGACGCCGCTAAACCGTGAAGCGCACCCATGAACAATCGTTTCCGCCGAGCAGGGACTGCGTCCTTGCCGGAATCCCCGCGGACATATCTCTGGCTGCTCGGGCTTACGCTGGCCGGGTTGTTCATTGGCGGCTGTGAACTTGAAAGCGAGATCTACTGCCCGGTGGATGATCGCACCGCGCTCGACTTCGATCTCTACACCGTGGACGGCTGTGTCTGCGACATGTCGCAGCATCTCGGCAAGGTCGTGCTGATCAACTTCTGGGATACCTGGTGCGGTCCGTGCCGCTCCGAGATTGGCGATTTCAACGAACTCTATCTCGATTACCGGCACGCCGGTTTCGAGGTCATCGGCATAGCGTTGGCACGCGACGGGTTCTACGACGTGCGGGATTTCGCCGATGACTACGACATTGCTTACACCTGCGGCATCTTCAACTCGGACGTGGCCGAGCTTTACCACCGGCCGGCGGCCATTCCCACCACCCTCGTGGTGGATCGTTACGGTGACGTCGTGAACACCATCGTCGGCACTCACTCTTACGACTATTGGTGCGGCGTCGTCAACGCCTATCTCGATGAATAGCGGGCTCCGGTATCATCTCAACAAAGCGGGCGAACCATCATGGTTCGCCCGCCTGTTGTTAGGAGATCTGTGCGGTGCTACGGCAGCGTCAGTTCCCTCATCTTCATCCAGCCGATCTGACCGCGCAGGAAGTACTGATGATTCCCGCTGGGCAATGCAGAGGCGCCGATGGTCAGGGGCATTTCGTTGTTCGCCGAGTTCAGCAGGAGTCGACCCGCCGCCACCACGGTCCCGTTCACGAGCATCATCGACTCATCGCCGTTCATGATCAGCGTGGCCGTGAACCACTCGTTGAGCATCACCGGCACCACAGAATGCAGTTCGTTCCAGCCGTTCCCGTTCCACGCCAGCGCGGTCAACAGGCCGCTGGGTTCGATTCTCCACGCGAAGCCGCCGTTGAGCGGAGCATAGCGCGTGTTGCCGAGGATGTAGGAGGGCGAACCGGCGGGGAGTTGATCGACCTTCAGGTGAGCGTCGATCTGCAACGGCGCCATATAGAACATGTTGTCGTTGGCAACGTCGGCCCACTCATTATTCGCGAAGCCGAGGCCCCAGCACATCTGGCTGTCCACGCCGTACTCATACCAGTCGGCATTGTGCAGGGTCGCGTCGTGACCATGACCGGTTTCATCCACGCTAACCTCGCCCGCACCCTCCTCGAACAACCATGAGGCCAGCAGCTCTTCGTCGTTGTTGTTGACCTGGAACGACTCCGTGCGCTGTGCGACGATCTGATAGAACGCCTTGCGCGACGCATCGGCCGCCGCGATCGTCGTGTCCGTCCACGTCGTGTCATACGTCATGGCGATCGGGCTCAGACTGTCAAACTGATCGCCACGATAGATCTGGTAGTACGAAGCCGCTGGGATCGCATTCCAGAACAGCCGCAACTGACCACCGTGCACTTTCGCGACCAACTGCGGTTGCAGCAGCGCGGAGGCGGTGTAGCTGACTTCGGGATCTTCGTTGCAGATATCGCGTCCCAACTCATTGCGCACGTACATCGTGTCGTCGATGATGCCGTCGTTGCCAAGGTCAATGAGGATGGGCATTGGCGTAGCCAGCGAATCCCAGTTGGGTAACATCCGCACACGTGTGGTGGGCGGAAGGTTCATTCCCGTCAGAGCAAACTTGCCCATAGAAATCGAATCCCTAATAGTGAGGATTTCGGCGTCTGTGGACAGTGAGCCATCTTCAGCAACCACATCAGCACCGTCGCCAATGAGTGCCAGTCTGACGACAGAATTGGGATCAAGCCGGAGGTTTCTGAGCTGGATCAGGAATTCCCTGGTTTCATCTGGCGTTCCTACAAGGTCGGCAGAGACGATTTTCGTGGACGGTTGTTCGTTGAGCAAGTCCATCGTTCGCTCCGCCGGATCAATTAGAAGATCTTCTGATTCACCAGGCACGTAGTCCGAACGGAGGTACCGGATGAACTCGTTGGAATTCAACCACATATTGACCGCCCCCATGGATCCGGCTTGAGGCGAGTACTCAATCCGGTGCGACATCAGCATAACCGTGAAGCCAATCGGTTTGGAAGGCATGCCCGTGATTGGCAGAAACGGCACGGCAGCATCGAGATCACCGTACACACGTTCCCCATTGAATCCGAATACATTGTTGTTCTCGTCCTCGAACTCAATTTGCGCCGGCTGAGAATAGAACACATCCGCTGTTATTTCATCCTCGATTGGCTGGACGCCTCTGAGTGGGCGTACGAGATCCGGATGACCGGAATACTCAGAGACACCGTCTGTCACGATAATGCTGCCGTTTTGCGTGCCGCTGGGTGGCTGTACATTGGTATCGCTGTACGTCCACGAGCCGATTCCATTGGTTGAGAACGTAAAATAGGGTTCATCGTCCGGATTCCAGTTGTTGTAGACATATACGCGGTACTCACTATCACTCACTTTGTGGAGTCGCAGCGGGACCACGGCATGCGCTAGGTCGTCTCTGTCGGTGTCCGCGTCATTACCGTCTGGCAGAGTCCCCCAGAATACTATGAAGCCTTCGTCCTGCGTATCGCTCGCGAGCTGCCGCTTAAGTTTCGCAAGGGTCTCATTCGGCGAGTCTCTAAACCACCCACTATGTGGATCCTGACAATCGGATTGGAGAGGGTCACCATACTGGTACAATTGGTAGACGTGATTCAGGTTTACCGCAGCATCGAAGTCATCGTCCGAGAATCCAATAGATCGAACGGTCTGATTATCACCGAATCGGGAAGGCACAGACTCATACCCACCGAAGAACAGCATAGAGGAGAGCGAGAAGCCGAGACATGAGCCCCCCCAGCAACCCTTCATGTCGTTCCACCTACGGATTGCTCGTTCGCGGCGGAGCCATTGGCCTGAACGTCGGTCCTGGTACAAGACTTCGTCACGCGTGAATGCCTCTTCAAACATGGCCCAACTTGGAAATGCAAGGCGGAAGTTGGGGGTACATGCTGTGCCTCCTTCACAGCAGGCTTGTTCGTCAACAGGGTCGCCGTTTTGCCACATATTACGTGGCCACACTGCCCAACCACAATTGCAGAAACTCCAGGCGTCGAGCCCGCGGTCAAACAACCGCACTGAGTTTTCCAGCTTCCAAACAGGCCGTGGTCTGATAGGATCCGATTCGCTTCCGATACTGTGTACGGCATCGCATTGATCCGTTACCTCGAAGTAGTATCGCAGTTCTTCAGTATCCGTGTGATTGCCGGGGATTGTGCCGACGAATTCGGATCCCTGAAGGGACAACTCGACCTCATCCCAAATCCAAAGGAACCTGAAGTATTTCACCGTCGCTTCTTGAATGGTGGCAGGTTCAGGGGTCGTGATTCTAACCTCGAAATCGTGTCCATACCAGTATTCATCCTCTGTCGCGTTTGAGAAGGCCGGGGCCGAAGCGTTCATCTGATATGGAACACTCTGGGTACCCCTTGTCGTGGAGACACCGAAGTTATCTGTGGCCACCAGATAGTACTGGATGCCTTGGCCTGATGCGTAGCTCGCCGGAATGGTGAGTGTTCGTTGACCATTGACATTGGAATTGTCGATGGTGCTCTGATAGATCAGTTCCCCGACTCTCCGATAGCGAAGAGCCACCGATTGCAAGTTGTTGGTCACGTCCGAGGCGAAGCATGTCACCTGAATAACCTGACCGCACACGAACTCGCTGATCGGAACATGCGTCAGTATCGGTGCTGCGTTGGGTAGGATGCCTATTGTATAGGGAAACAGGGCAGGGTCAACGGAGGGATCCGAAGCTGTTTGCTGACCATCCGTCGCGGTGATGTAGTAGCTCAGGCCAGGTGTATGCACCGCGCTCGCGGGAACGACTCCGCGCCAAATATTGCCTCCGATGCTACTCATCACGACCGAGCTGTAGGTCGCTCCGCCCGTCGTCCGATAGTAGACTCGCGCGCTCGTGACAAACGGAGCGGAGGCGTCGGTGATATTGGCCTCGATGTTGAACGTGGTGCCTTCCGCCCAAGCCTGATCATGGAGCGCGACAGTCTCCGCAGTCCGCTGAATCTGCGGCGCAGAACCGGGCATGTAATAAGCGTCATCGCTGCCGGAACCTTCCGCATCGGTCACTTGCGTCACGACGTGGCGCTCGACTCCGTCCGGATTGGGCTGGCTCGAACGATAGCTGACCACATAAGTCGCGGTCACCGCGTTCCCAATGTAATCCAGAATCGGCCCGAACGGATCGGTCACGTTCAGACACGCGCCGTTCGTCGCGCTGCTGACCGGGCAATAATCGTTATGTGCGTTGCCAAAGGCGTGATCGATCAAGCAGAAGGCCGTCGTTGTGGTCGCTTGGAATTGACTGATGACTTGCGCCTGATTATGGTTACTCGGATCATTGTCCTCGTCCGTGATCAGGATCACGATCCGTTGCGCTCCGGGACGATAGCTGAACGCTGTCGATGCCGCCCACATCGCGTCCAACCCTGGCTCCGTTCCCCCGCTCGCTACGTTGCGGGACCATACGACATCACGGAAGTATGTGGCATCCTCCGTGAGGATGCCCCCCTCCTCGACAATCGGCTGCCCGCTCCCCGCGGTTTGGCCGAAGCGAACCAGCCCAAAGGCCGCGGCAGCCCCCTGCGCGGTGAGCGCATTCACAAAGTTGATTACGTTATTCCGAACCGCATTCTGCTCCCCGGCGAGACTACCGCTATTGTCCATGCAGAATACGATGTCCACTAATCGCACTTGACCACCTTCGGACGGAGGCGTCACGTTGAAATTATCCGTCTGCTGCGTTCCGTTTTCGGTCACGAAGAAATTGTCGGCGATCAGACCCAGCACTGGCTGCCCGTCGCGGCTGACATTGACATTCAAATACACAAACGGGAAGTTCTGCGAACTCAGACTGACGATGTTCACGTCCAGCGCCGTCCGCGAGGCCGTCGCCAGTCCAATGTCATCCAGCTGCCAACCGGTGAACGTGATACTCGAATCCGTGACCAGGTCAAACGCGACCAGGATGCTCTGCCCCGCGAAGCGCGTCAGATCGATCGTGTTCTCCCGCCAGTCTGACTGCCCGCTACGGCGATCCAGCTCAATCCAACTTGCGCCGTCATCCGCGGACACGGACACCGCACCGTAGTCGTACTCGCTCTCTAACTCAAACCACTCCTGAAACGTCAGCCGAATCCCGCTGATCTCCGGCCCCAGTGCCGGAATCGAGAGCAACGGCAGCACAAGCCGTTCGAAGGAGTCGTTCGCGTATCCGACGTCCGTGCCGGCGAAGGCGAAGTGCCCTCCCCCTTCGCGAGCCGCGTTCACCTGCCAGCCCGCCGTGATCTGCAGGCCGGGAATCTCGGCTTCGAAATCGTACTGCAGCAGCGTCGTCCGTGCATTATCAAGCAGGGCTACGCACCCGGGCGCCGGAGCTAAGGTTCCCTTGGGCAATTGCGGTTCGTCGGTCTGGGCAAAGACCCCGCCGCTGGCCAAAGCCGTCACAATAATCAGAGCGCTCAGCAATCGCTTCATCACAACCTCCTCTTATGACATCTGCTGTGGAAAGTGCCTTTCTTTACAAGTTAGGGTCGTCGATGCGCAATGTCAAGGTTCGTTGGAGATGAGATTATTTCGCATGCGGAGCGGCGGAATCGCCGATATGAAGTGAAATCAAGATTCCGTCCTGATAAAGTCCGATTATGTGCGACCAAAATGTCACAATGAAAGAAGGCGCGATGCCTCGCGCCTTCCTAAAGCGGATGTTATACGTCTGATTTGGCCGGGATGCGTCCGCGTAGCCTCTGTTTCTCGTCGCCTGCGGCACTACGGCAGCGTCAGTTCCCTTAGCTTCATCCAGCCGATCTGCCCGCGCAGGAAGTACTGATGCGCGCCGCTGGGCAGCGCCGACGCGCCGATCGTCAGGGGCATTTCGTTGTTCGCCGAGTTCAGCAGGAGCCGCCCCGCCGCCACCACGGTCCCGTTCACGAGCATCATCGACTCGTCGCCGTTGATGATCAGCGTGGCCGTGAACCACTCGTTGAGCATCACCGGCACCACAGAATGCAGTTCGTTCCAGCCGTTCCCGTTCCACGCCAGCGCGGTCAACAGGCCGCTGGGTTCGATTCTCCACGCGAATCCGCCGTTGAGCGGAGCGTAACGCACGTTGCCGAGGATGTACGACGGCGAAGCCGCCGGGAGTTGATCGATCTTCAGGTGCGCGTCGATCTGCAACGGCGCCATGTAGAACATGTTGTCGTTGACCACATCCGCCCACTTGCTATTCGCGAAGCCGAGGCCCCAGCACATCTGGCTGTCCACACCATACTCATACCAGTCAGCGTTGTGCAGCGTCGCGTCGTGACCATGACCGGATTCGTCGGCGCTGGTGTTGCCGGAGCCTTCTTCGAACCTCCAGTAGGCGAGTGCATCGTCCTGCGAAAATACGATGGGCTGGGTGCGGAGGGCCGAGACCTGGTAGAAACCGATCCGTGCGCCCGCCGGTACCATGGCAGCCGTGTCAACCCATGCAGGCTCGAAGGAAATCGAGACCGGCTCCATCGCATCAGGACTCGTGCCGTAGTATATCTGATAGAAATCCACTCCCGGAACCGTCATCCAGTGCAAACTCAGCACCCCGTTCCGGGTGTGAGTCACAATCGTCGGCGGCATGATGGATCTTGCCTGATAGGTCACCAACGGCTCATCGTTACAGAAGTCCAGCGCATCAGGAGTCGCGATCCTTACGGGAACATGCAGTGGCCCCTGGCTGGGATCATTATGCGCAACGGTGATGCTCCCCGTGTAAATGCCGGTCGGCAGTCCGTCTAAGTCAACGTGCAACTGCAGAACCTCGCAATTCCCGCGTTTCAACAGTCCCGCTGTGCCTGGCATGATGGTCAACCACGGCACCGCCGGCGGACTGCTGGGGTTCACCTGTTCGAATGTCGCGTTCCACTCCAGCGGACAGTGTCCCACATTACAGATTTCGATTGGAATATCACGCGACTCTCCTGCATCGACAATCGCGGCGACGGACGAGCGGCTCAGCGAAACGCCCGACACGCCATCGCATACTCGCTGCGTGAGACTGTTCGGGCCGTACTCAATCTCCACGTAGTGGCCGTCGCCGAGCGCGGTGCCGCGGACGTCGGCGAACTCACCGGTCATACCTCCGTAATGCATGCAATCGAACACATCACCGACGACAGGCAGGAATCCGTTCAATCTCGACAGTTCCAGTGTACCACCGAACTGCAGCGCTCCCGTGATGACCAGTAGATCGAATTCGGTTCCTGAATTCGTTTCGGCAAGTTCTATGACAATCGTTCCGTTCGTCGTGAGATCTCCATTGATAACCAGGGTTCCCGGCGACGATCCGGGATTGATGGTTCCGTTGTTGACGAAGACGGCCTCGCTCACATCCAGCACTCCCTGCCCGTGGATGAGTCCCTCGCTGGCGTTTTCGAATTCGCCGAGTATTTTGAGCACGGTCCCGGCATGAATTTCGATGTCGCCGTGATTCTCGCCGCCGCCGAACAGCGTCAGCGTATCTGAGAAGCTGTCCACGAATCCGGCCGCAAGATTAACCAGACGGGGCGTGACCGCGCGATTCGTGAGGTTGCTGAACACACCGCCAAACGAGTTGATCTGTCCGTCGTTCTGCAATGCGCCGCCACCGCCGATTTCCGTATCGCCGGACATGTTCAAGGTCCCGGATGGCGAATTGGACAGGGTTCCGGTGACGGTCAGCTCGCCGCCGGATACCAGATTCACACTGCCGCCGTTGTTCAGCGCGCCCCCGATGATGAGTTCCGCACCGCTTCCGACATTGATAGTTCCACGGCTTTCGACACCACTGCCGAACACCACTCGTCCCGAGAGAACGTCGATGGTGCCCGGCGTCCGGGTGGCGACGGGATCATTGAAGATGAAGATGTCGAACCGACTAGTATCGAGTGGCGAGCTGATCGTCATCTGCCCGTGATTGATCAGACTGTCCGCCGGACTCGTGATCGTGACCGAATCTCCGATCGCGACTAAGCCCTCAGTGGCGACGATGATGTTTGCGCCGTTGGTAGCGGTAAGCTCGCCGGACCCGCTGACATGGGCAGTTCCTTCGATCGTGAGCGTGCTGCCGTCAAGTTGTTTCTGATCAGGACCCGAGATAACCAGCGTGGCGCCCGGCTCAATCGTGACGCTGTCGCCGGTCCCATCGCCCAGACCGCCCGCGGTCCACGTCTGCTCTTCGATCACAATGACATCCGTGTTGATTGTCCCGCCGTTCAGCTCGAAGTCGCGCGTGTAGATGGGCTGATTGGCTTCGCAGACCACCCCGGAGTCTGCGCGCAGAACCTGCAAGGTGTCCAGGGTGTTCGTGGGAAACACTTGTACCAGGCCTGGACCATGGAGCTGCAGGATCCCGGAGAACGTGAAGGTGCAGAACCAGACCTGATGCACGAAAGCGTTACGAAACGTCAACGTCCCGGAATCGGGAACCGTGGACGCCACTTCCGCGGGTGCGCTGAATTCCGCGTTGTTGTCAAAGATGAGCTCCGCCTCCGGACCGATCTCGACGCGATCAAAGAATGAGAAATTATGCGGTCCGCGAAAATGCAGAGTTCCTTCTTCCACGATCACTTGCCCCGGAAAAGTCAGACCATAGACTTCGTGCTCGTGCTCGCAGTCGATGATCCCCGTACCTGGACCCGTGTGGCGAACGACACCATTGTTATGAATGTTGGACAGGACCTGATCGGTGGAGAGAATCTCGGCGGTCCCTTGCAACTCAACCACGACTGAAGAGTCAATCCATAGCACACTGTTGGTATCCTGCACGCTCACGGTATACACGGTTCCCGATTGCAGAAGGAGTTGGCCGCCCGAGAAGAAATAGCACGCCTGCATGGAGCCTTCCGCCAATGTGAACTGCGCGAGCCAGTGATGATGGCACCAGGTCTGAATATCCAGCAAACCCGAACCCGACTTGACGATCACACCGTTGTTGATCAGATCGCTGTTCGTGGCCGGGAATAGCCCGGACTCGACGAGCACGTCGCCGTTGAAGAAGATGGTTCCGTCCGCGGCGTTGTCGAGCGAGCAGAGCGGGCCGAGGTGCAGCGTCGTGGAGGAATCGAACGTGATAACGCCGTGGTTTACGAAGGGTCCGCCTGCGGCTACCACGCGGAACTGGTTTCCTGCAAACACGCGCATTCGGCCATTCGTCCTGATTTCACCGGGGGCATCCACTTCCAGGGTAACCGGCTGTCCAACGCCATCGAACAGTTCGAGCGTCTGCCCGCCGCTGACGGCGCCGAGGATCAACTGTTGGATGGCCGCACTGGAGTCGACTGTCACCGAATAGGTTCCAGCCAATACGATTTCGGCGTCGTCCGTCACGGTCGGCACTCCGGCGGGGGTCCAATTCAGAGCATTGTGCCATGACCCTCCGCTTGGATTGTTCCACGATTTCAGCTCAGCTTGCGCATTCGGCGTCAGCCCGTTCAGCAGGCAAATTGCGGTCGCCAAGACCAATCTGCGGACGTCCATTCGGCTCGGTGTCATCGTCATCTCCCTTCATTTTTCAGCTCCCGGCGCGGGGTACCAGCCTGAGGGGCCAACTCACATTCAGTCTCCGACGGTACCGGAGAACAGAACATATCGATCTGTGTCACGCTCGACAATATAGGACAATTATGGTCAACTTCAAGACTGTTCTGTCTCTTTCTCAAAGAATGTCACGGGTTCAAATGCCAGAGTCACTCGGCGTCCAGAGGGTCAGCAGTGCGGGTCAAGGGAAACGCGGGTAAGAAAAAAGCGCGAGCAATCGCGCTTTTTTCTTGACCCGAATCTCATGGTGTTTAGCCGAGATAGGTGCGCAGGGCTTTGCTGCGCGATGCGTGACGCAGGCGACGCAACGCTTTCTCTTTGATCTGGCGGACGCGTTCGCGAGTGAGTTTGAACAGTTCGCCGATCTCCTCGAGGGTGAGCGGATGTTCGCGGCCCAGACCGAAATACAGCCGCACGACTTCGGCTTCGCGTTCGCTCAGCGTGGAGAGCGCGCGCTCGATCTCCTGCCGCAGTGATTCCTGCATGAGTTTGGAATCCGGCGGCGGCTGATTGTCGTTGTGCACGATGTCCAGCAGGCGGTTGTCTTCGCCCTGGGAGAACGGCGCGTCCATGGACAGATGCCGGCCCGACATGCGCAGCGTATCCGTGACTTCGACGGGCGAAATCTCGAGCTGTTCGGCGATCTCTTCGGGCGTGGGTTCGCGTTCGAATTCCTGTTCGAGCGCGGAGTACATCTTGCCGATCTTGTTGAGCGCGCCGACGCGGTTGAGCGGCAGCCGCACGACGCGTGACTGTTCAGCGAGGGCCTGCAGGATGCTCTGGCGGATCCACCAGACCGCATAGGAAATAAATTTGAAGCCGCGGGCTTCGTCGAAACGTTTCGCGGCTTTGATCAGGCCGAGATTGCCTTCGTTGATCAGGTCGCCGAGCGACAGCCCCTGATTCTGGTATTGCTTGGCGACGCTGACGACGAAGCGCAGATTGGCCTTGGTCAGCTGTTCGAGCGCGAGCTGATCATTGCGGCGGATGCGGCGGGCGAGCTTGATCTCTTCGTCCGGCGTCAGCAGCGGGACTTCGCCGATCTCCTGCAGGTACTTTTCGAGACTCTGGTTGGCCCGGATGTTGGCCTTTTTGGTAATTTTGGTCAAGGGCGGGAATCGTGCGGTAGCGTGGAAGGGACATAATAACCCATTACTCAGTAGTACGCGGCTGTCAATTGGCGGTTCCCGGTCGCCGAAAACCTAAAATTTGAAACTTGAAGCCTGAGCGGGCCAGCTTGGCGGCACTTGTCTTCAAGTGCCCCTTCGGAAAAGAGCCTGTTCGATCACTCAGCTTGGGGCGCAGTAATGGTCTATCCGATGGGGCACATGGAGACATGTGCCACCAAGAAAAGAAGAAGAGCAGGATCAAAAACAATTTTTGACCAAACGAACTCGTGTTATCGCAGTCTGGGCATGGGATTAGGGGCGTATTTGCCCTGTTGTGGGTTGGCAGAAACGGGGGCGGATCGGGTTCTGGTGACGCTGCACGGGCGAGCGCTTTGAAAGCGTGAAGGAAGCGAGGTGTTGTGAGGGGACAGGCTGGTCTGGACACAATATACGAAATACAGATCAAAAAGTCAAGTACAATTTTGATAAATGGCGCATGTGATGAACAATAGGGCAGTTGCAGAACACAGAAGACCCGGACCGGGATGGGCGCGGGTGACGACACAGTGACTCGAAGCAGCCCCCCGAGGGGGCACTTGGAGACAAGTGCCGCCAAGAGGAGAAGAGCGGAAGACGGGCGGCGCAGCCGGCCCTTACCCCGACCCCTCGCGGCGTAGGTGTGGCCGGCTGAACAGTACGGTGACTCGAAGCAGCTCTCCCGAGGGGGCACTTGGAGACAAGTGCCGCCAAGAAGCACCACCCGATGGGGCACTTGAAGACAAGTGCCGCCAAGAAGCACCACCCGATTGGGGCACTTGGAGACAAGTGCCGCCAAGCAGAGAAGAGCGGAAGACGGGCGGCGCAGCCGCCCTTACCCCGACCCCTCGCAGCGTAGGTGTGGCCTGCTGAACAACACGGTGACTCGAAACAGCTCTCCCGAGGGGGCACTTGGAGACAAGTGCCGCCAAGAAGCACCACCCGATGGGGCACTTGAAGACAAGTGCCGCCAAGAGCAAGTGCCCCCCTTACATTTCCGTGACAATCGATTGTGCGGATTTTGTTATATTGGGTGCGATCAATAACGACCCGGCAGAATAGAGACGACGGATTGCGCTCGGCTGTTCCGTCTTAATTAATTATTAATAAAGGTTTTATTCAATTTGTCCGTGAATCAATCAGTGAGGAGTTCACATGCGAAATCTGTTTCGGCTACTACCTGCTCTGCTGCTCGGCCTGCTTGTATTTGCCGGGTGCTCCAGCGACGACGACAATAACAACAACCCCCCGGCGACGGGTACGCTGACCGGCAGCGTCATCTTCCATGGCGAGTGGCCGGATTCGGGAGCGGTCCAGCTTTCGATATTTGACAATTGGAATAACGAAGGAACCAACTGCTACTGGTGCGCGACATCGGCGGGCGGTCCGCCGGACTACAGTACCGATGCCGCGTATTTCCAGGATCCTGATCCGACGAACACCTCCGATGCGGATACGATCGCCTTCAGTCTGACGGGGATTACGTTGGGGACGTATGAGACCGTAGTGACGGGCTGGCGGAGACCCGGGGGCGGCGCGAATGTGGAGTGCGATGAACCGGTCATCGGGATGTACGGCGCGAATCCGGGAAGCAGCGATACGATTCCCGACGCCGTGACGTTCAACACGGATCATCTGACGCACACGATTGAGCTGCACACCTGGTTCAATCTCCGCTTGCCGGTTGCCGGTTGCAGCGATACCGGTCGCGTCGAAGGCACGGTAAATCTTTCGGGCGACTGGCCGGCGCCGGGCGTGGCCATGATCATCACGAGCCAGCCCTACTCCGCGTGGCAACCGGAAGGCATCGCGGGATATCGCGGCCGCTACGCGCTGGAAACCTCTGACGAGACCTTCTTCAGCATTCCGCTGATCTACGGCAGCTATTACATCTCGCTCTGGACCAACGTTCAGCCTCCGAACCACCAATACCTCGGCTGTTACGGAGTGAGCGCGACGGACGCGCATCCTGATCAGGTCGCGTTGTCAGCTTCGGCTCCGGTGGTCAGCATCGGTGAACTCAGCGCGGTAATGCCGCCGCCGCATTGGATCAGCGGGACGATCACGTTCACCGGCGAGCGTCCGGCCGAGGGCATCATGGTCATGCTGAATCCGACCTTTCCCCCGCAGGGTCCGCCGACGAAGGTGTTCCGCATCACGGACGCGAATGAAACTCTGTATGCCATCCCGGACGTCCCGGCGGGCGCTCACTATGTTTCGCTCTGGAAGAATTCTTCGACCGAGTATGTCCTGTACGGCGCGTATTTTGATCCCGACGGCGGCGATCAGGATCCCGATCCGGTGACGATCAGCGATGTCGTGTATGGTTTGAATGGGATTGACATCAGCGGTCAACCGTAAACGATTGCTAACCGGAATGACCAACAAAGGGCGCACTCGTCGTGCGCCCTTATGCGAATGAAAAGTCGGATGAACCCATTCAGCTCGCGGAGGCATGTCTCTCCGCATGCCCCCTATTCGTGCACCGAGCTCACATCGGTGCGGCGCTACGGATTGCTGGTGGTGGTCTTGCTCTGCGCGGTCTGTGGTGCCGTGCCGAGCCGGGTGTTTGCCGCGGAGCATGTTTATGGTCTCGTCACCGACGCGCAAACGCATGACAGGCTGCTGGGAGTAAGCGTGCAGATCAAAGGGTCGCTGCGCGGCGCGGCGACGGATGTGCATGGACGTTTCCACATTCATTTGCCCAGCCCCGGCCGGTGGGTGCTGCGCGCCTCGAGTATTGGTTACAAGCCGCTGGAACGCGAACTCACCGTGGCGAGCGGTGACTCCCTCGAACTGCAGCTGACGCTGGAACCGGATCTGTTGCAGGCGGATGAAGTGCTGGTGACGGCGGAAGCGCGGGAGACGACGGCGCGGCTCTCGACGACGAAAGTCGAAGTGGTCTCGCAGCAGCAGATTACACAGCGCTCGCCGGGTTCGCTGGACAAGGTGCTCGATGCCGTGCCCGGTCTCGAAGTGCATCGCACGGGCGGCGCGGTGGTGTCGAATGTGTCGATTCGCGGCTCGTCGGACATGCTGGGTGGCGGCGTGGGCAATCGCACGCTGCTCTTGGTGGACGGCAAGCCGGCGATCATTTCCGACACGGACGGCGCGAGCTGGTGGCTCTATCCCGAGGAGATTATCGATCGCGTGGAAGTGGTCAAGGGCGCGTACAGTGCGCTCTACGGCTCCAATGCGATGGGCGGTGTGGTGAATCTGATCACGCGCACGCCGGGCTTCCGCGAGTTCACCCGGATTCGCGCGACCAGCGGTTTCTACGAGCGTCCGCCGGCGTGGATGCGGTACACGGACCGCCTGACGAATCTTGGCTCGCTCTCGTTCAGTCACTCGAATACGGTGGGCCGCTTAGGCTATTTCGCGAGCGCGACGCGGCGGAGTTCCGACGGGTACCGTGAAAGTTCCGGCTACGAGAATACCGTGTTGTTCACCAAGCTGAAATATGACTATTCGCCGCAGCGCGGGCTGACGTTTTCATCGCTGTTTCTGGCCGGCGAAAATGAGTATCCGCATCCGTGGGTGACGACGCTGGAGCCGTTGCACGTGCGGGAGATTTACACGAACGATATTCAGCGCAAGCGCACGTTCGCGAATGATCTGGTCTATCGGCGGCTGGAGAATCATCATTCCAGCTATACGCTGCGGCTGTTCTACAATCGCGATCTGACTCGTTCACTGCTGAACCCCACGTCCGATCCGCGCGCGGGCGAAGTGCCGGTAGGATTCGAGACGCGTTCGATCTCGCAGAAATTCGGCGTGTTGGAGCAATCCACGCGCCTCTGGCGCTGGAACAACACGCTGGTGTTTGGATTCGAGACGGTTTGGGATCAGGTGGACGGCCAGCCGTTGGATTACCTGTACGGCTTGCAGCAGGCGTGGTCCGGTGCCGGTTTCTTCCAGAATGAGTGGGCTCCGGGCAAGTGGCGCGCCACGGTGGGTGCGCGCTATGATTATCGCCACGTGGTCGGTCAGCGCACGACGCAGCAAGTGTCGCCGAAGTTCGGCCTCGCCTATGATGTGCGTCAGAACCTGGTGTTGCGCGGCTCGGTGGGACATGCGTTCCGCAATCCATCGATTGCCGAGATGTTCCTGAAGAAGGTCGGCGGTCAGGATTATGAATTCGATCCGAATCCGCAGCTCGACCCGGAGACCGTCGATTTCGGCGAAGTCGGATTCAACCTCAAGCTCGGTGAATATGCGGTGCTGGACGGCGCGGCGTTCTACTATGACTATCGCGACATTATTCGCTGGCAGACGATTGCGGCGGGGCATTACCGCACGCAGAACCTGGCCCGCGCGGTGATTCAGGGCCGCGAGTTGTCGCTGCGCACGGTCTGGCCGGACGGGATCAGGCACACGGCGGCGGTGACCTATCTGGACACCGATATCAACGGCCAGGCTTCGCTGACGTATGTTCCGAAGTTCCGCTGGCACTATGCGGTTGACTATGCCTGGAAGCAGTTGGAGCTGAACGTGACCATGCGCCACGTCACCTCGACGGACACGGTGATCTTTTACCAGAACGATGCACCGTCCCATGTGACCCTGTTGGATGCGCGGCTGGCGTTCCGTTTCCGCCAGAGCACCCGGCTGGGCTTCATCCTCGAAAATGCGACGAACGAATTCTACGAGGAGATGGAGCGCTACCGGATGCCGCCGCGCACGTATCGGATGGAGCTGGTGTATGAATTTGACGTGGCGCGGGAGTAGGAGACGCTCGAAAGTTCCAAATCCCAAACTCTAAATCCGAGCTCAGAGCAGAGCAGCAGGGCGGCGCCATTACCGGTGCCGCTATTTGTTTTTTGGGGGGGACGCCTACTGACTTCCGAATCCGGCGGGGTGCGGGCACCCCGTTCGGCGGGTGCGACGTGCGCCTTGTGAAATATTTAACAAGTGTATAAAATTGAACGAGTTACTGTTGTGGTTCAGAGGGGGGATGCCTCTCGATGAAGTGCCTGACAGTTTTGTCAGCGTGCGATGTAAGCTTAGGAATAACTGTAAACTGGACGAGAGTTATCACATTAGACCGGCCTCGGCTGACGTGCGAAGAATGTCATTTCGTCTGAGCCACAGGATTGACAAACTGGCTTGCCGGGCGATAGATTATGTTATGCGTGATCGTGTGAAAAACAAGGGCTTGAAATTGGGAGGAGCAGACACCAGATGAAGTCATTGAGACTTAACGCGGTTTTCATTTTCTTGTTGCTGTCGGCGGTGGCCCGGAATGGGTCGGCGGCAATTCTATATGTGGACGACTCCGCCGTGGGCGCGGACGACGGTACGAGCTGGACGAATGCCCTCACTGATTTGCGGATCGCCTTGGCCGCAGCGGTGGCGGGAGATGAAGTTCGGGTGGCGCAGGGCAGCTATTTCTCATCTCCCCCGGGCGGGGCGCGGGACTCCACGTTTGCCTTGAAAAACGGCGTCGCGCTGCGCGGAGGTTATCAGGGTACCGGAGTCAATCCCGACGCTCGCGACTGGCAGCTCTATCCGACAGTATTGAGCGGCGACATCAGCCGCGATGACAGCAGCAACTGGTATTACCACAGCGATAACTCCTATCATGTCGTGTCGGCGATCGGCAATGATTCCACCGCGATCCTGGAGGGCTTCGTCGTGCGCGACGGCTATTACGGCGGGAATTTCTGGCAGGGCGTAGGCGGCGGGTTGTTCGTGGACGGCGGGAATCCGACCGTGCAGCGTTGCCGCTTTGAGTACAATCTGAGCGGTTACGGCGGCGGAATGTTCGGCAACAACGCCACACTGCTGCTGGACGAGTGCGAGTTTGTCGGCAACTACGCGTGGAGTTCGGGTCGCGGCGGCGGCTTCGCGGACTACGGGACTTGCGTGGCGCACTTCGAGCGCTGCGAGTTCACGAATAACTGGGCGGAAGGCATGTTTACGGAGGGCGTGGGCGGCGCGATCTACAACGAGATGGACTGTCTGCTTTCGATCAATGACTGTCTGTTTCAGGGCAATCGCGCCACCAACAGTCCGTACAGCAGCGGCATCTATCCCGCGCTGGGCGGCGCGGTCTTCAGCTTTGCGTCGCCGGTCCGCATCACCGATTCGCGCTTTCTCGGGAATCACTCGCACAATGGCGGCGGTGTGTTCAGTTTCGGCCGGCTCGAAGTTTACAATTCCGTATTCAGTGCGAACGGTGTGACCGAATGGGCGCGTCCGGGTTATCCGGGGGCGGGCGGGATGGGCGGCGGCCTGTGCGTCGGCGCGTTCTTCGCGGACACCAGCAAGGTTGTGAACTGTGTGTTTCAGAATAACACCGCACACAATACGGGTGGCGTCTATCTGGGCTACGAGACCTATAACAATCAGTTCGGTCTGATCAGCAATTGTATTCTCTGGGGCAACTCCGACGTGAACGGCGCGTACGGGAAGGCTCAGTACGGCGGTGTCAAGCCGGAGTATAGCTGTGTCCAGAATCTGTTTCTGGCGCCGCCGGACGATGATCCGCCCGCTCCGGAGGATGTGCCCGGCAGCGTGGACACGAATCCGCAGTTCGTCGATGCCAACGGCGCCGACAATGTTTTCGGCACGCCGGATGACGATGTGCATTTGCTGGCGACTTCGCCCTGCATTGACGCGGGCGACAACGGCATCTTGCCGGCCTTCTTGCTGACCGATCCCGACGGTTTCGCGCGCAAGTACGATGATCCGAACACGCCGGACACCGGCGGCGGCACGGCTCCGCTCGTGGACATGGGCGTTTACGAATATCACCTCGCGGCGGCCCCGGGTATGCCGACCGGACTGGTGATCCGGGTGGCGGGCCTTGACGCAGTCTTGCGCTGGACGGCGGCGGCGGGAGCGACGAGCTATCGGGTCTATCGCGATGTCGTGCCGGAAGTGAGTGTGGACCTTGCCCATCAGATTGGAACGAGCCTGACGACGACGTTCACCGACGCCGCGGTCTTCGTGACCGCCGCGGGGCGCCAGTACTATGCGGTGACTGCTTCCGCGCCGTGATTCCAAACTGAGCACAGGTCGTGTCCGCTCCTGCTCTCGCGGCGGCGGGCCTATCCGCGCCACAGCAGGGGCGAAAGCAGGCAAGGATGGCAAATACACAGAAAGGGCGGGTCGCCGATGCGAACCCGCCCTTAATCGATTTCGGCAATCGCGCGATTACTTACGGAGTCACAGCGGTGACGGCATAGAACGCACTGACCGTCGCGCCGAGCGGATCGAGATACTCCGTGGTGGTGGTGGTGGCGATATAGTTCCCCGGCGTGATCGCGACGTCGGGAGTGCTGCTGCGGTACACGCGATATTCCGCCGCGCCAAGCCGCGCGCGCCAGGACAATCGCGTGTTCGCGCCGACGCGGTCCACGACCAGATTCGCGAGCGCACCCGCGCCGCTGACCGAGAGATCGGCATACATGATCGCGCCCGAGGCGGAGATGTTGGTCACCACGACACCGGAGGGTTGTGCGTCATAGCCTCCGCTTTCCGGCAGCGAGGCGTCGCTGAAGTCGCGGTTGTTGGCAGTCCCCGGGTAGGGATCACCTTCGTCGCCGTCGTTGTAGTTGGTTTCCAAGTCCCAGTAGCCGTCGGCCTGCTCAAGGGCGACCCAGTAGTTGCCGGTCGAAGTGTGACCGGGGAACCACTCGTTGTCATTGCTGGTCTGGGCGTCGTCCACGTGATAGATGAGCAGTCCCGTGGCCGTCAGGGATTGATCGTATCCGATCTGCTGCCGGTTCTCAAGCAGGAAGTACTCATCACCGGTTGCGCCGCCGGTCCACAGCCGATACACGGTGGGAGACGATTCAGCGGCCGGGATCGCCGCGCCGATCACAGGCGTCGTGACGTTAGTCGGCGTAACGACGCCGATGTGAATCTTACTCCAGGCGTCAAGATGGGCCGGCGAATCACCGCTGTTGCCGCCCCAGCTTCCCCCCGCCATCAGCGTCCAGAGGCCGAGGCCTTCAGAAGTGTAGTCCGTATCATAGAAGTCCGGCAGGCCGAACACCGCGTGTCCGGCTTCGTGAGCGTAAACTCCGAAGGTCTCGTCCCCGGGAGTTTGCATATACTCGGGTTCGGTGGAAAACTTGTACACCCAAACGCCGTCCACAAGGGGCACGTTTTCGGTGGTCCAGGCGAAGGACCAGATGTCGTCATTGGAGCCGGTCACTTCCGCGCCGGGTCCGGCATGGATGAGGAAAAATCCATCGACGTCCCCGTCGCCGTTCGGGTCGTACACCGAGAAGTCCACGACGGGATCGATGATCGCCACCACGTCTTCGACGAGTCTCTGGACGTTGTGCGGGTACGTTCCTTCGCCCTGTTGCCCGTCCACGTAGTAGGCGTAGGTCTGCGGTGCGCGCACCCAAAGCACCGTACTGGGCGAATCATACGTCATGAGCGTTAGATTGCCGTAGGTGACTTCCTGATAGTAGTCCTGCAGTGAACCTGTCGCGCCGAACAGCAGGTTGTCGAAGAATGATGGCGCGACACTGGCTTCATTATCGCTGAAGTCCACCAACACCGCCAGAATTGGCAGGTTCGTATCGCGCTCAGGACCCATCAGATCGCTGAGCGTTCGCACGCGGTCTGGGTTTTCGATTCCGCGCGCCCGTAGCGCGGCTTCGTTTTGCAGGTAATGCGGCATGGGCTGTTCGCCACTCTGGATTCGCGCGAGCAGGTCGGGGTGCGGCGGCATGGCCGAGAGTGGAATCGAGCAGAGTGGCAGAAGTAATGAGAGTAGGAAAATCGTCCGCAAAGGCGTATTCATTATCGGGGTCCGTAATGGTGAAAATTCTCGGGTCATCTCGCACCGTTTAAGATAACGCAAGTAGATCCAAGAATCAAGCATTTCTATCGTTATCGTGTTAATTGGACTTGGTTTATAATATTTTTGCAACGCCCGGCTATGGTGTCTGCAACTCCAGTGGATTCAGGGCAATCGACCGCAAGTTAGCCTTCACCGCGCTACCCTCCGCTCGCGTTCCGCAGCCCGCATGTCTCTGCGGGAGGGACCACTTCTCTTCTGCATTGCTATTGACCACTCACGTCGAAGCGAGGTGGTGTCCATTAATTTGCATGTACAAACAAATATTTGTATATTGAAGGCATGAACGACAAAGGCGATTCCAAGTACTGTAACTGCCTGTACTACTCGGCCAACGCACTGGCGCGCGTGCTGACCAAGCTCGCCGAAGAAGAATTCGCGCCTACCGGGCTGGCCCCGTCCTACGCGTTCCTGCTGATGACCGTGAACCGCAAGCCGGGCATTCAGCCGATGGAGATCGCGCGGCACATGCAGCTCGCGGCTTCGACGGTAACGCGGCTTGTGGAGCAGATGGAGCATCGCGGCTATCTGCGGCGCGAGCCTGAGGGTCGCGCGACGCGGGTCTATCCGACGGACAGCAGCCTTGCCCTGGACGAGCAGATTCGCTCGTGTTGGCGTGCGCTGTTTGAGCGGTATTCGGCGGTAATCGGCCGGGAAGCGGGACGGGAGTTAACGGCGCAGGTGTATCAAACGGCCAGAAAATTGGATGACTGATCCGTCGTGCCGCGCGGCGTACGCTCGAAAAACTGAGATTCCGGGCATCCGCGGACGGGTCTCAGCGCAGACCCCCCCCCTTCCCCCTCCAAGCGGGTTGGGGGGGGAGAGAAGAACAGTGTAGCGGCGCGCGGCGTGCGCTCGAAGAACTTAGATTCCGGGCATCCGCGGACGGGTCTCAGCGCAGACCCCCCCCCTGCCCCCCCAAGCGAGTTGGGGGGGGAAGAGAAGAACAGTGTAGCGGCGCGCGGGCGTGCGCTCGGAGAATAGAAATCAAGAGAGGAAGCATCATGAAGATCGGAATTTTCGGAACGGGCATGGTGGGGCAGGCGCTGGCGGGCAAGCTCGCGGAGCTGGGGCATGACGTGATCATCGGTACGCGCAATGTGGCGGAGACGCAGGCGAAGAGCGCGCCGGATAGCATGGGCAATCCGCCGTACTCTGCCTGGGCGAAGCAGCACACGACGGTCAAGCTCGCGACGTATGCCGACGCCGCGCAGCACGGCGAGCTCCTCGTCAACGCGACGAGCGGTCAAGGCTCGATTCCCGCGCTCGAGGCCGCGGGCGCCGCGAACATCGCGGGCAAGATTCTGCTTGATCTTGCGAATCCGCTCGACTTCTCGAACGGCATGCCGCCCTCGCTCTTTGTCTGCAACACGGACTCGCTGGGCGAGCAGCTTCAGCGCGCGTTTCCGCGGGTGAAAGTGGTGAAGACGCTGAACACGATGAGCGCCAGCGTGATGGTCAATCCGGCGCTCGTTGCGAACGGCGATCATCATGTCTTCGTGTGCGGCGACGACGCGGAGGCGAAGGTCCTCGTTACCGCGTTTCTGCGCGGTCAGTTCGGTTGGAAAAACATCATCGATCTGGGCGGCATCTCGACGGCGCGCGCGACCGAAATGCTGGTCCCGCTCTGGGTTCAGCTCTTCATGGCCAGGCAGACCCCGCTGTTCACGTTCAAGATCGCGCAGTAGTTTCGCGTCAGGCCTCGAGCAAAGAGACAGGGACAACCGCGCTGGTTGTCCCTGTCTTTTGATATTGGAACGGATCCGGCAGGATTTGCAGACCCTGCTCGGGGGAGCTTAACCGATCTTCACGGTCGTCGGTTTGTGCTGGCTGGACTTGCGGCAGGTGACGGTCAATACGCCATTCTTGCAACTGGCTTTGACCGAACTGGTGTTGATCGCGTTCGGCAGCGTGAAGCAGCGCGCGAAGTTCCCGCTCTGGCACTCGCACGAGTAGCAGTTGCAGTTGGTGGGGCAGGTTGACATGTTGCAACAGCCGCTGATCGTGACGGAGGTCGCGGTGCAGGCGATCTTGCAATCGCTCTTGGTGCAGCCCGGCACACAGCAGCGAATGGTATAGCCGGTCGCGGTTTCCCAGAAATCGCAGCGCGGAGTCCACGGACGGCCGTCAGCATCCCACGAGCGCGTGAGTTCCTCGAACACGCGGTTTACGGAGTCGACGAGGTACGGGTTGCTCATGCTGTTCATCGGCGTCGGATTCATCGTGCCGTTGAACGGCGTTCCGTTGGTCATCGTCCACGGATTGTAGGTCCATGGATTCGGGCTGGACGGGGCGGTATGCCCGTTGGAATAGCTCTTCAAACTCTTGTTCGACATGCTCTTGCTGCTGGAACTCTTCGTTGTTTTCTTGCGCGTGAGGGTGCTTGAGGCCATGGATGGGGTCTCCTTCGAGTGTTTTCGGTCCCGTGGTTCTTTGACGGGGCCTTCGGGGGTTTCACAATTCCGTTGCTGAGCGCCGACCTACGTTTCACGGACGGCCTACATTTCACCTTGGCAGCAGCGCCGCACGTCGGCGGGACGATCTTGCCTGTTGGTGAGCACCCGTTTTGCCGGAGAGACGTTGTCCCACAGACCTATTGGGGGCGTATCGGCCGAAGCAATCAGTCGCGATCAATACGTTTCTGTCACAAGTTGCAATGCATGTGCCATTCAGACCGGAAATCATGTAGAACATCCACGACGGTCATCTGAATCGGGTGCGAGATATGAAAGAGTCGGACAGAGTTGTCGGAACGGCCGAAAGCGACGCGACGCGGCTGCGAATTCGTTTTCGCACGCGTGCGACTTTATTGTCGCACATGGGAATAGCGACGGCGGAGCGATAGCAAACCTCATAGGTATCGGTCTGCATCTTGCTTGAGTAGCAGTCAACCAGAACCTCGGAACGGGAACACTGCTTCGTGTCAGGACGGAAGACACCACTTATTCACCCATCAGGCAGTCGACGCCGTTTGTGGCGGAGCATTCTCGCCTTCACGGCCGGGCCTGCACTGGTCATATTCGCCATGCTCGTGGCCGTCTTTAACGGGGCACATCCCACGATGGTGACCCTGATCGGTGTCGCGGGTCTTCTGATAATCGGGGGCCGGTTGTATTGGGCCGGCTCGCTTCGGCTTCGCGCGGCAGACCTGAATCGTCCGGGTCGCAGCGGCGATCCGGTGGCCACGGCGCTGGAGCACATCGCGGCCACGTTCGCGGACGACCTGAACAACCGGGTTGCTCAGGTCGAGACGTTGAAGTCGTCGGCCGATGCCGCGGCAGCGGCGAACCGGGCGAAGACTGAATTTCTGGCGAATATCAGCCACGAAATTCGTACGCCGATGAACGGCATCATGGGCATGATTTCCCTGCTGATGGACAGTCCGCTGGATCCCGAGCAACGCGAGTGCGCGCGCGTGGTCAAGAGTTCGGCGGAGTCGCTGTTGGTGATCTTGAACGACGTATTGGATATCTCGCGCATCGAATCCGGCAAGCTGGAGTTGCAGCCGGTGTCCTTTGATTTGGTGGAGTTGATTCAGGACGTCGGCGACCTGATGTTTGCGTCGGCCGCGGCCGAGCGGCTGGAAGTCGGAGTCCGCTATGATCCGCGCTGTCCAAGTCAGTTGATCGGCGATCCCGTCCGGGTCCGGCAGATCTTGATGAATCTCGTGAACAACGCGCTCAAGTTCACGGAGCGCGGATCGGTGATGCTGGCGGTTGAGGTCGCCGAACTCACGGCCACGGATGTGGGGCTTGAGTTCTCGGTTCACGACACCGGCATCGGGATCAGCGAGGCGTCGATTCCACAGCTGTTCGCGCGGTTCGTCCAGGCGGATTCCAGCACGACTCGGGAGTATGGCGGAGCCGGACTTGGTTTGGCGATCAGCAAGCAGCTGGTCGAGCTGATGGGTGGAACGATCACGGTACGCAGCACGCTCGGCGGCGGCTCGACGTTTCGCGTGCAATTGCGCTTTCCGCTGGGAGCGCAAGCCGCGGAGCCTGCTCTGCGGGATGATTTGGGCGCGATCCGGGCGATTGTGATTTGCGAGCAGCGAACCCTGGACTTAGCGATCGAGGAAGCGCTGTCGGGGTTGGGGGTGGGCGAGGTGATCACTTGTTCGCCGGCTGAGGCGATCGGCCTCCTGTCCCCTGAGAGCGGCGCGAATCAGAGTGAGCGCGTGGCGCTGATTGACTGCGACGTGCTGGCCGGTCCCGTCGGTCAAATACTGTCACACCGGCTGTCCGCCTACCGCAATGGTCTTGACCTGCGGGTGCTGATTCTCGCTCCCCGCGGCTGGGAGCGACAGCATCCGAGTCTGGCGGCGCTGGCGGAATCGGTGATCCACAAACCGGTGTTGCCGCCGGCGCTGAGCCGAGCACTTCGCGGGATGGTGGCAAACGCCGGGGACTCGGTCGAGTCCGGTCCGCCGCCACGAACTCCCCCGGACCCGGTTTCGGCCACGGATCCCGGTCCGGCCGCTCAACCCGTCGTGCTGGTGGCGGATGATCATCCCGTGAATCTGCTGGTAGCGCGAAAGATGCTGGAGGCGCTGCATTGCTCGGTCACCGTGGTCGTCGATGGTCAGCAGGCTGTGGCGGCCGCACAGGCGCGGCGATATGACCTGATCCTGATGGATTGTTCGATGCCGGTCATGGACGGCTACACGGCCACGCGTACCATCCGGCAATCCGGGCGGCATTCGGATACGCCGATTGTCGCGATGACGGCTCATGTGCTTCCCGGGGAGCGCGAGCGCTGTCTGGACTGTGGGATGAACGACTATCTCAGCAAGCCCTTGCGGCAGCCCGAGCTCAAAAAGGTGTTGGCTCAGTATGCCAGGCCGCGCGCCCAACCCACCTGATGCCCCGCCCGGAGCCGGGCCTTCGGGCAAAAACAAACCGGCCCGCAGGATCACCTGCGGGCCGGTTCTGATTCAGTCCGGGAACCGAATTAGTTCACCGAAACCACCTGATAGAAGTACTTGGTCGATGCGCCAATCGCGCCGGCATCGGTGTATGTGGTGCCGGTGATCGGCAGCGGAGTCAACAGCGTTCCCGACAGATAGTTGTCGGTCGGCAGCAGCATCCGGTACACCTTGTAACCATGCGCATTAGCAGGCGCCAGCCAGTTCAGCACCAGACCTCCACCCGGACCGGACTCGCGGCGCGCGGTGAGGCTGACAACCGGGCTGGCCACACCGGCAATCGCCGGCCGCGTCAGCACGTTGAGCAGCAGACGTCCGCCCGACTGAGTAAGCACCCCGGTCGTCGTATTCAGGAAGTACGTTCGAGCATCGGGAGTAGCGGTGGACGGGCTGATCCCCAGCGGCAGCGGTGCGGGGGTCAACTCGCCGTCGATGATGAAGCTATCAAGCTGCGTAATCGAGAGCCAGAAGTTGCCGCCGGGGCCGACGTAGGTGCTGAAGCCCGGAATGACGGACAGATCGAACTCCCACCACTTGATGAAGCCACCGAGACCGATGGTCTCGAGGGTGTCCACTCGCGTGATGATGCTGTTGATCACCGGACCGGTGTGGAACGAGTCCACGCCTTCGGAGTAGAAATCGATCCGGACGCGACCGCCGGAATCGGCGAGTTCGGCATCATAGCGCCACATCACACGCAGCTGGTAAATGTCCATCGTGTCGGCATCAGCCGCCGGCACGCCGTCACCCACCGGCTGGAAGTGAATGTACCGCGGATTGAGATAGGCGTTACCCACCGCGCGACGACCGTAACCCAGCTCGTACGTGCCCGTCGGGCGAACATAGACGGCCAGCGTTGAGTCGTCGTTCTGCGTCTGATTGATCGGCGTGTAGGTGGTATCGTTGCTGCGATCCAACTCGCCGGTGGCGTTGGCGATCGTACGAATGCGCCACGCGCCCGCCGCATCGGGATTCGCCCAGATGCGCGGCACGGTACGCGTCTCGCCGTAGTTCAACGCACCGGAGCTGACGACCGTTGAGTCACCCGCTGCCGGCCGCGTCGTGCCGTCCGGGGCCGTGTACTGCAACTTGCCGCGAACCGGCGACAGCGAGTTCAGACCTTCGTTCTTGAAATCAAAGGTCCACGCCCGTGCCAGACCCACAGTGATCGGGTACGGTACCACGATGTTCTGCGTCGCGAGGTCCACGGTGGACGCGCGCTGCGCAATGATCTCGACGTCATCGATCCAGAGACCGGTACCGGTACCGCCGTCCTGATTGTTATCGGTCTTGATCTCGAATGCGATGCGAATCGTCGTCGCGGTGGTGCCGGAGTCGGAGACGAGCGAGATTTCGGTTTGCTGCACTCCGCCCGAGGCGAGGCCGCGCGTGCGCTTCACCCAGCCGGTCAGCGAATTGCCGCCGGGGGCCGCTTCGCCGTTGGCGTAGCCGTAGTCATAGGAAACCTGCGTCCACGTCGCGCCATCATCCGTGCTGGAGTAGATCGCGTAGTAGTCTTCCAGCGTGTTTTGGCCGTCGCCGTCCTGGTCAGGCAGGTCGCAATGTACCCAGTAGGTCAGCTTGAGCCGCTGGTAGCCGGCCGGCTTGGTGATCGGATAGGAATACAATCCGCGCTGCAGCATCGTGTCTTCGGCGGCGTGATAGGAATGTGTCGGGGACGAGGCATCCGCCGCCGAGTATTCCCACGTATCGGCGGACTGCGCGCCTACGGCGATTGCGAAGTCATCGACGATGCCATCATTGGAAAGCAGCGTGGTCGCGCCGTCGGTGACACGCACACTGTCCACCAGCAAGCCGAACAGCGAGTCGGCATCGAGCGTGCAGAAGCCGGGGTCGGAGCAGAAGGCGATGCGCAAGAGCACGCTGCTCTGGCCGACATAGGCAGCCAGCGGAACGGTCACGACATCCCACGTATTGTGGTAGCCGCCGTAAGCCGGGATGCCCACACCCATTCCCCACTCATCACCAAAGGCAAACGAGCTGGTGTTGGTGTAGTTGGTGGCGGGGATGGCGGGGCTGGCATCGGGAGCACTGGGTTCCAGCACGGACCACGTAGCACCGTTGTCGCTCGAACCCCACACATTCCAGCCGTCCCACATGTTGTAGCCCGCCGGTTCGCCGCCGGGGGTCTCAACCGCCCACGCGGCCTTGAAGGCGAGCTGCGGCGTGGCGACGGCGGAGAAGTCGAGCGTATCCAGAATCAGGTATTGCAGCCAGTGGTTATTGTAGCCGCCGCGATCGCCCGTCGGGGGGAACGCGCGCGAGCCGCACCACCAATGGGGCAGCCCCGGCTGTCCGGCAAACCCGGTTTCGACGGAATCAATATGCCAGAAGGTGCCGGCCGCCAGATCCTGGCTGGTCCAGGCGGCGTAGGTGCCTTCCATGCTGTCGATGAACAGCATGCTGTCGGTGACGTCGAACGGATTGCGTCCGTTGCGCGTGACCGGCGCCAATTCGGAATTCATGAACTCGACCGGGATGACGATTTCATCCGGGAGTACGGATTGATCGAGCTGCGCGGTTTTGTTCACCGCAGCCGGAGCCAGCGTCGCCTGTTGCACGAAGGGCACGCTCGCAATCGCGGCGATCGCCAGGGCGAGCAGGGTCCAAAACACGACATTTTTTTTCATTTGCATCTCCGCTATTCTTGAGAGAGAATCGGTGGTGAAAGAGAGGGGAAGAGAGCGGGCACGAGCGTTTGACTCGTGCCCGCCATCATTCCAAGAATCTGCCTGCCCCTTGTCAGAGCATCGGTATCAGAGCCGGAACTCGCGGGCTATTTTGACAACAGCCGTTCATCCAAAAAACTCTCGACTCGAATTCCTGCGCGGGGCACTTCATTTACTTCATCAGCACCATTTTGTGGCTGGCGCTGAAGCCGTTGACATCCAGCGTGTACATATAGACGCCGCTGGCCAGGCTGTTGCCGTCGAAGTCCACGGTATAGACGCCGCTCTCCTGCGAGCGGTTCACGAGGGTCGCCACTTCACGACCGTCGATGGCGAAGACCTTCAGCGTCACGAGACCGGTCTCCTTCAAGGAGTAGCTGATCTGGGTGGACGGGTTGAAGGGGTTCGGGAAGTTCTGCGCCAGCGCATACTCGTTGGCGACCAGGCCGGAATGCGGGGTGGCATTCACGACTTCGGTCTGCGTCACAACGGCGCCGTCGAGGTTGTAAGCCTGGAGCTGGTAGTTGTAGGTCCGACCATTCTCAAGGCCGCGATCCACGAACGAGTAGGTGTGGCCGGCGGCATTGTCGCCGAGGCTCTCGACGGAGCCGACGACTTCGCCGTCATTGCGCACGACATCATAGCGATCAATGTGGGTCTCGGAAGCGGTGCTCCAGTTGAGCGTCACTTCGCCGTTGCCGGCGGTGGCGTTAAAGGAGGTGATCTCGACCGGGAGGATCTGATCGCCCGTGACGGTCACGCGAATCGGGCAGCAGCAGTTACGGGTGTCGATGAAGAGCTGGATCGGGCCGTTGGCGGCATCAAACAGGCCAACCTGCGCCGACGAGATCGTAACCGACGCGCCATAGCCGGGGAACCCAAACGGAGCGATACCCGCACTGGCGTACGTGCCATAGACATCCTTCAACCACCACCGGAGACGGAACTGCGTCATGGTCGGCGAGCACATCGGGACGATCGTAATCGTCAGGTTAGCCGGGATCCCCGGAATCGGGTCGATCTGGAGGACAACGTCGCCGCCGGGGCCAGTGAACGAAGCGGCCCAGACGCCGAACAGTTCGTTGTCGAGCGAGAAGTCATAATCGCTGCAGTAGTTGCAGAGATTGATGTCAGCCGTCCACGGCGTGCCGTTCACATGGATCGGGTCATCCGCGGCTTCGCCGACGAGGTTGTTCGGGCAGGGGATGCAGACAGCCGGGGTGCAAGCCGCTTCGGACTCGCCGTTGGCATAGATGCCCCACGGTCCGATGTTGCAACCGGCGCCGCAACCGACGTCAACATTGCCGACAAAGAAACACGGGCCGCGACCGAGGTCCCACTTGGCCCACACACGGCAATACTGGTTCGGGAACAGCGGGTTAACCTGGAACAGGACGCCCGGATAGCTCAGGGCTTCGCCGTCCCACGAGTCGAGCGTCACGCCCACAAAGAAGGCATCGCTCACGCACGCGTCGATCGGCACATTGACGGCAATAATCTGGCTGCCGTTCCAATCGGCGGACGTAATCGTGTACGAACCGACGGCACTGGCCACGGCCGCGCCGGGTCCCTTGCAGGAGCGGGTGACGTTCGGGCTCGGGCCATCAGCCGGGCACTCGACATCGACCGTGAACGTAAACGTCCGGCCGATATTCTGGGTCGAATCCACGCCGTTGATCACGAAGAACACATCTACGGAAGAGATGTGATACGGATAGTACGGCGGCGTACAGACGTTGGTGCCGAGCTGATCCGTGGCGGGATCCAGATAGATCTTGTACACTTCGCCGATGTCGGCGCCAAAGCGGTTGATCTCAAACGTGGGGTCCGGATTGTTCAGGTCCAGCAAGCCCACCGTACAGGAACCGGCGCGGCTGGTCGGGTTCGACAGGCCGGCATGGCTGACCGTTCCGAGCGGCACACGGACCGCCACTTCATCTGCCAGAGCCCAGGACGCACACATCAGGGCCAGCACCGCAAACAAACTAATCGCTTTCTTCATCTCATCTACCTCCGCTGAATTGGTTAGGAATCCAGTTGCGCAAGCTATTCAAAAATCGTTTGAACTTCAACAATCGGGTCCGTTGTCCTCCCCTTTCCGGGGTCGTCGGGCACCAACGGGCGCACGAAACACGGTCGGGGAAATGGGTCTGTTCCCCTTCAATATGGTTGCTATGAAAAGTATATTAGGAATATCGAAAAGGCAATAGCTCGCTATGCATGCACGCAACTTTTCGTGCACGCACAGCATGCAGGTCAGCACTCATTTCCATGACCCTTATTCAAATATAAACATGATTTTAGTTGCGCTCTTGGTTTTGAGCTTATTATGACTCGCCGTTTGCAGGAGGGTCACCACCAGAATGGCCGGAGGCATGCCTCCGTTTTGGCCCGACCTTGACGCAGGCATTTCGGTTTTGTTGCAGCAGTCGTAGAAATTGTCTCTCGCGGCTGGCTCGATGGCCTTCCTCGCGATTGCATCTCATTCGTCATCGATTAGCATGAAAACATGCGATCATTCATACCATGAGGTCCCCCAATTATGTTCTGCCGGGCGCTGCTGGGAATGCTGTGGGCAGCCGGATTCGCCCTTGCCGAGGTGAATCCCTTTGTCTGCAAAGGCTTTACAATCACACAGGAGGTCGAATATTCCACCACTCCGGACACGCTGTTCGACCTGATGACCGGGGAGATCAGCCCGTGGTGGGATCACCATTTCTCCGACCGGCCGGTCCGGTTCTTCATCGAACCCAGGCCGGGCGGTGGGTTCTATGAGGACTTTGACGACAGTGGAAACGGTGTCAAGCATGCGACGGTCATCTCTGCCGAGCGGGGCAAACTGCTGCGCATGGAGGGGCCGCTTGGACTATCGGGCAAGGCGGTGGTCTGTGTCTGGACTTGGGAGTACGAACCGACTCCCCAGGGAACGAAACTGAAATTCACGGGCAACCTCACGGGCCAGATTGAAGAGAACTTCGAGCAGATCATCGCGCAGGTCTGGCATCATTTTCTGGTTGAGCAGTTGCAACCCTACATCGTCGGTGGCACCTGGCGAAAAAAGTAGCGGATTGCCATTTCACGCATTGGCAGCGCTTGCGCACAACGGTTTCGGCCGTTATCTTGTCCCGTGTAGCAAATTGGGATGAGTGGAGGGTCAGAATCGAAACGATGTTGAAACGCGCCGGGGAGACTCACAGATGAATAGAGTGCTGGTATTTGTTCTCTTAGGGATCGGACTCGCGGGCGCGGGCTTCGCCGCGCTCGACACGCGCGCCGACCTCCCGGCCGCCTGGCGTGACGCGCTGACGGCGCGTTATGGCTCGCTGGCGGCCAGTCCGCTTTCGACGGGAGTGTTTTACGATCTGGTGCTGCCGCTCTCCGGGATCGAGCGCTTGCATGGCGCGGCGACCGCTGATGAAGTGGATTTGCCGCGCTTCCGGCAGGTCGCGTTTGAACTCGAGCGCGCGGCACTGGTCGCCTGGCCGCATCCCGGTCAGGCGGAACTGCGCGAACTCGGCCGCCTGGCCGCGCGCGATGAGGTCTATCCGCTGGCGATCATCGATTACCGCGTGAATCGAATTCGCGCGGGCCTCGACAAAGCGCGCGCGCTGACGTTGGATCCGGCGGGCGTCCCGTCGGTCGATCCGGCCGCGGTAATCGAGGCCGCGGTATTTGTTGCCGCCCCGCTGTACGACCGGACCTTTCGCGGTTCGAGCGTTCGATTTCAAGTCGATCTGCGTGCGCTTTACTTCAGCAATCGCGCGCCGCGGCCGGATTTCGCCGATGTCGATCTCGGTGACGGCGCGGGCTGGCAACGCGTGAACGGAGCGCGTGAGCTGGTGGCAAATTACCGCTCAACCGGACCGAAAACGCTTCGCGTGCGGGTGATCGGTGAAGATGGCTCCCCGCGCATCTCGCGGTCGCGGTTTGACGTGCGCACGCTCGACGCTCCGCCGCCGACCGCGACCTGGTCGCTGACCGCGCACGAGGCGTTTAACGGCGAATTCGCGACCGGCGACGCGTATGTCTATCTGGCGGACGGTCATACCGACGTCACGCGTCCGGCGATCGTCACGGACGGTTTCGACATCGACAATACGATGTTCTGGAATGAAATCTACGATTTGCTGAATCAGCAGCAACTCGCGGAGACGATTCACGCGCTGGGCTACGATCTGATCGTGTTGAACTATACCAACGCGCAGACCTATTTGCAGGCCAACGCCTACGTGACCGAAACGCTGCTCGACACGCTGGAGCAGATCATCGCTCCGACGCAGCAATATTGCATCGTCGGTCCGAGCATGGGCGGCTTGACCACGCGCTACGCGCTGGTGCACCGCGAGTTTCTCGGTGATCCGTTTCATGTGCGGACCTGGTTCAGTTTTGATTCGCCGCACACCGGCGCGAACATACCGCTCGGGTTGCAGCACTGGGTGAACTTCTTTGCGGGTCAGTCCGCGGAAGCACAGGCCCTGCTGGACGCGCTCAATTCGCCTTCGGCCGAGCAGATGCTGGTCTTTCATCACGCGGCCACGTCGGGGACAACCCCGGGCGCCAACCCGTTGCACGCCGCGTTTTTGTCGGACATCGCGGCCCTCGGGAACTTTCCGACGCAGCCGCGCATCGTGGCGTTGGCCAACGGCAGCGGCTCGATGATCAGTCAGGGGTTCAATCCCGGCGCGCAAATTGTCCGATACGAGTTTTCCACCTTCCCCTGGAATATTCGCGGCAATGTCTGGGCGCTGAATAATGCCGCGACGCAGCGCGTCTTTCAGGGCGTGATGACGTTCTTCTTCGTGCCGGTGGTTCCGTCGCAGGATGTCAATATTGCCGCGACGTTGCCGTGGGACAATGCGCCCGGCGGCTGGCGCAATACGATGGCCGACATGGATTCTGTCGTCGTGCCGTACGGCGATTTGATCGCGCTCTATCCGCATCACTGTTTCATTCCCACGATCAGCGCGCTGGCGCTCAATACGACCGATCCGTTTTTCGATATCGCCGGCGCGGGGAATCTGTATGCGCTGACGCCGTTTGATTCGCTCTATTTCCCGGCGGTGAACGAAGATCACGTCGAGGTGAACGCGAACAATCTCTATTGGATCATCAACGAGTTAGTGGATTCGCTGCCGCCGCCGGCGGTGACCGCCTTTTCGGCGGGCGCGACGCTCGATCTGCATTGGTCCAAGGTTCCCGCCGCGCGCAGCTATCAGGTGTTCACGACCCTCGATCCGGAAGTCTGGCCGAATGCTCCGGTGACGGTAGCCGACACGCTCTGGAGCGAACCGCTGCCGGTGGACGGCAGGAAGTTTTATCGGGTGGTGGCATCGCTGAATCCATAGCGTCGCATTCACGAGCATCAAAAAGGGCGGCCATCATGGTCGCCTTTTCTGCTCGGCTCTCCCCCCACATCCTGTGGGGGGATCAAAGAGAGAGCGTCTTCGCGGCGGTGGCTGTCTGCAGCCGCCCCGCTCGGCAACTCTCGTTGCGCCTCACGGCGTGTTCTCGGTTCGGCTCTCCCCCCACATCCTGTGGGGGGACCAAGGGGCGGAGCTTTGCCCGCCTCCCCATCCGAACCCGTCAATATCATAAGTTCCTGCCAGCTTTGCACTTCAATTGTTTGGCATGATCAAATTAACACTTGCTTTTTGTCAACATATTTTGTACATTAGGGCATAGCCGAATTTCTTCTTTCCGGCTTGGCGGCACTTGTCTGCAAGTGCCCCATCGGAAGGACTGTAGACTGTCGCCAAACAGCGCAGACCAAGCCCAGATTTCTCCCGAAGGGGCACTTGCAGACAAGTGCCGCCAAGGGCCATGTTCGTGTTCGCGTTTGGCGGCGCATGTCTCCATGTGCCTCATCGGAGAAACCTCCACGCCTTGCTCAAGTTACGATCAAGCCGGGACTCTCCCGAAGGGGCACTTGCAGACAAGTGCCGCCAAGGGCAGAGCGGAGGGGAGTCCGATCAAGTTTCAAGTTTGAAGTTTCAAGTTTTCTGAAGTAATTCCCGCCCCCGCTCGTCTGCGGGTACATGGAGGAGTCACTCGCACTAACGATGCCCGCGGTTCGTGAACAACGCGTGATGCGCACGGTCCAAGCCTATGGCCGCAAGCTGTTTGGGTTCGTGCGGCAGCGTGTGCGCACGGACGAAGACGCCGAGGATATCGTTCAGGAGGTCTGGTATCAGCTCAGCCGCGTGGCCGACCTGACGCAGATCGAACAGGTCGGACAGTGGCTCTACCGCGTGGCGCGGAACAAGATTATCGACAATCGCCGCAAGAAGAAGCCGCTGGCCGCGAGTGATCTGAGTAACGGCGACGACGACGATCCGCTGATGGAATTTCTGTTCGTGGACAGCCGCACCCCGGAAACGGAGTTCGTGCGCGAGCTGTTCTGGGCAGAACTGCTGAAGGGCTTGGACGGCTTGCCGGAGGAGCAGCGCGCGGTGTTTGTGTGGAACGAACTCGACGGCGAGACGCTGCAGGCGATTGCCGACCGCACGGGCGAGAATCTCAAGACGGTGATTTCGCGCAAGCGCTATGCGGTGCGCAAGCTGCGCGGACGGCTGGAACAGTTTCGCGGAGAGCTGTTGTCGCGCTGAGCGACGCGGCGGAACCTACAACGGTTGGAAGGGTCGATCATGTGTAAACCATTTTTCTTCATCCCGCTCATCGTGATCGCGGCGCTGCTGGTGTTCGGCGGGGCGGTCATGCTGTTGTGGAACGCGATTTTGCCGCCGCTGGTGGGGGTCGGCCAGCTCAGCTTCTGGCAGGCGGTGGGCCTGCTGGTGTTGTCGAAACTCCTGTTCGGCGGGACCCACTGGCGGAAGCATCATTGCGGTCCGTCGAGCGGGGACGGTCCGCCCTTCCTGCGCTATAAGTGGAACCGGATGACGGACGAGGAACGCGAACAGTGGAAAGCGAAGTGGCGTTCGCACTGTCACTGGGGCGGTGGCGAACCGAAACCAGGGGACAGGGGCGACGAGCCGCAATAACAGCAACGGACCTCCGGCAATGGAGGTCCGTTCTACGTTCATCAGATTCCGGCCGCCCGGGGCCGGACGGCTCGGCGGGCCTCAGACCATTTTCATGATTTCGGCGGGAATGTCGAGCAGTGTGGCGACCTTTTCGACGGCGCCTTTAACGGCGGCTTCCTTGGGCATGCCATACACGACACAGCTCGCTTCGTCTTGACCGATGGTGCGGGCCCCGGCCTTGCGCATTTCGAGCAGACCGTCGGCGCCGTCGGAACCCATTCCGGTGAGGATGACGCCGATGGCATTGGCTCCGGCAAACCGCGCCACGGAGTTGAAGAGCACATCCACGGCGGGCCGTTGATAATGCACGCGCGGGCCGTCCTTCACGGCCACGGTATAGACCGCGCCGCTGCGTTGGAGCAGCATGTGGTAGTTGCCCGGCGCGATCAGGACCAGTCCGGGCCGCAGCGCGTCGCCGTGTTTGGCTTCGCGGATTTCGACAGCGCAGAGTTGATTGAGTCGCTCGGCAAAGGCGCGCGTGAACTTCTCCGGCATGTGCTGCACGACCACGGTGGGCGGTGCGTTGCGCGGGAAGCGTGTGAGCAACTGAGTCAGGGCCTCGGTCCCGCCGGTGGAGGCGCCGATGGCGAGGACTTTTTGCGTGGTCTTGGTCAGCGCTTCCATGGGCTTGACGGGAGCGGCGGCGGCGCGTACGCCGGTCACGCGGATATGCGCGGCGGCCTTGATTTTTTCGCGCAGTTCATGCGAAATATCGCCGACGGTATAGGCTTCGCCAGGCTTGTTCATGACTTCGACGGCGCCGAGTTCGAGCGCCTGCACGGCCATTTCGCTGCCTTTCTGCGTCAGCGAACTGACCACGATAACGGGCATCGGATGGTACTTCATGAGCTTGCGCAGGAAGGTCAGGCCGTCCATCCGCGGCATCTCGATATCGAGCGTGAGCACATCGGGATTCAGCTCCACGATTTTGTCGCGGGCCACGTACGGGTCTGGTGCAGTGCCGACGACCTGAATGTTGGGATCGCGGCCCAGCTCTTCGGAGAAGACCTTGCGCACCAGCGCGGAATCGTCCACAATCAGCACTTTGGTCATGAGGGGTCTCCGGGATTGGATGCCGCGTGCTCGGTGATCGTGAGTTCGGCCAGTGTCTCTTCAAGATTCAGGAGCACGCGCACGGCCTGAGCATCCGGCTCGCTGGCCGGCGCGTTGGACTCGTCGAGCAGTTCCGGCGGACTCAGATTAAAGACGGCCGCCTCACCGTAGCATACGGTGAGCAGGTTTCCGCAGATCATATTCAGGATTTCCTTGAGCGCGTCACCGCGGCGGGCTTCGGGATCTTCATCATCGGGTTCGCCGAGCATATTGAGGGCGAGCGTATCGAGCATCTGGCGTTCGACGTAGAGCGCGAGCCGTCCGCAGCGCGGACCGCGGAAGGTGATGGTCGCTCCGACGCGATCGACGGGCGCCGGCTCACGGTCTGCCGTGGGATAGGCGGCGAGGAAGGCGGCGGCATCGAAGACGCGCTCGGCGACGGTTTCGAGGTTTTGTCTGAGGTCCGGTTCCACGTTATTCTCCGAGGACTTTGCGCAGCAGTTCGGCCACCTGTTCGGGCGTGAAGGGTTTCCGGATGTATCCGCAAACGCCCAGTTTGTACAATTCGTCGAGGCGGGTGCAACTGCCTTCGGTGGAGACGATGACGACGGGGATTTGGCCGAATTCATCGCTTTGTTTGAGGTTTTCGACGAGTTGCACGCCGTCCATGACGGGCATGTTGATATCGGCGAAGATAATGTCGGTCCAATGAGTCTTCAGCAGCTCGAGCGCGTCTTGTCCGTTGGCGGCTTTGTAGATTTCGCCGAGTTCGACGCCGCTGAGTTTGCAGCTGCGGGCCATAATTTCGCGGGTAACGGCGGAATCGTCAACGATGAGCACATTGTAGGCCACGTCAGACCTCCTCGTAGAGCGAGACAATCGATTCGAGCTGATCGGCGGCGGCGGCGCAGAGCGCTTCGAACTTGACGGGGGTAAGTTTGAGCGCTTCGGCGGAGGCCGCGACGGCTTTCATATTGAGACCTTCACTGCCGAGGCCGACGCCGAGGGTTTTGGCGACGGCGTTTCCGATATGCACGGCATCGAGGGCGACGCTGTGCTCGCGGTCGGCGCGCGGGTCATGATGTCGCTGGATGCATTCGACGAGGATGTCGGGGAAGCCCCAGCGTTTGGCCATCACGCCGCCGATTTGCGCGTGATCGAAGCCGAGGGTTTTGCGTTCGGCCTCGATGTAGGTGAGCTGTTCGGTGTCGGCGACATCGAGGATTTGCGTTTTGATCTCGGTGGTGAGGTAGCGGGAGAGCACGAGTTTGCCGATGTCGTGGAGCAGCGCACCAGTGAAGCTGGCGGGCGGAATCTGGATCGTGGTGAGCCGGGGCAGATAATCGACGGCGGCGGCGGCGGCGACGGAGTGACGCCAGAGTTCGTGTTCGGCGAGATCATATCCGGCGCAGGGCACGTCGAGGCTGCCGTGGGTAAACTGGCCGACGACGAATTGCAGGATTCGTCCTCCGCCGAGCCGCATGACGGCATCCTGCACGGTTTCGATGGGGGCCGGCGGCGCATAGTAGGCGGAATTCGCCAGTTTGAGCACGGCGGTGGTCAGGACGGGATCATACTCGATGGCGCGCACGATTTCGTCGAGACTGCTGCGCGGGTTGACGACGGCTTGGACGAGTTTGTGACCGGCGGCGGGGAACGGCTGAAGCTGATCCAGATCGGCGGCCACGGTGGCGAGAGTGATCATAGTTCGACCTCTTTGCCGCTGGAGGTGAGCCAGATGCGGCCATTGCCGATTTCGAGGTAGAGCGTGCGCGAGATGGTCCCGCCGACGTGCTCGGACTTGACGAGGATTCCCTGTTGCCACATCAGTTTGCGCATGGCGGTATGATTGCGTTGGCCGATGGCGAAGATTCCCTTGGCATCGAGCATTTGGGAGCCGCCGGCGACTTTGACGATGAGGCGGGATTTGCTGGCGCCGCTTTGAAGGAGTTTCTCGAAGAAGAGCGGAATT
Organism: candidate division KSB1 bacterium; assembly: GCA_016214895.1. NCBI lineage: Bacteria > Pseudomonadati > Candidatus Zhuqueibacterota bacterium. The sequence goes on along the minus strand of JACRMR010000017.1, from coordinate 141,639 downwards.
CCGGTTGACGCGAACATCCAGGGGTTTTTGGTGGCCTTATCCGGACTGACGGCGGCATCGGGCAGCATATAGTGGAGCATGCCGCCGACCTTGGCGACGGGGTCGTGGGCAGCGATGCCGATGCAGGAGCCGAGCGCGTGCGTGACCACGATTTCGCCGGGGACGCGAGCCAGTTTCATGTCCCCGACTCCGACCATGTGCTTGGGAGCGACTGGAGTTATGAGGCTCACGGTTTTTGGTAGATGGTCGGTTCGGCGTAACGGTATTTGTGGTCGATGCCGGTCAGGCTTTCGGAATGTCCGATGAACAGATAGCCGCCGGGCCGCAGCAGGTCGAAGTAGCGGCCGACGAGTTTGGCCTGGGTCGGCTTGTCGAAGTAGATCATGACATTGCGGCAGAGGATCACATCGAACGGTCCGTGCATGGGCCAGTTTTGCATGAGGTTCAGGCGGGCGAACTTGACCCGCGAGCGGACTTCGTCCGTCACCTGATAGATGACGTCGCGGCGATCGCGGGACAGATGAAAGAAGCGGCTGCGCATGGCCGACGGCACGTCTTTGACTCGGGTTTCGGGATAGCCGCCCTGTTTGGCGATGCCGAGGACGCGCGTGGAGAGGTCCGTGGCCAGAATCCCGATGTCGGCGCGCAGGTTCGGCGGCAGCGCATCGAGGATGACCATGGTCAGGCCGTAGGGTTCTTCACCGGTGGAGCAGCCGGCGCTCCAGGCGCGGAGTCGGATATCGGCGCCGGCCTTGATGCGCTCGAAGGCCGGGGGCAAGACATGTTCGCGCAGGTAATCGAAGTGTTGTGACTCGCGCCAGAAGGAAGTCAGGTTGGTGGAGAGCGCATCGAGCATGGAGATCAGCTCGGCGGAGGTCTTGTCCTCGCGGAGCCTGCGGAGGTACTGGTCGAAACTGTCGAGACCGAGTTGGCGGAGTCGTTTACCCAGCCGCGCCTGTACGAGTTCGCGTTTGGCATCCGTGAGGTGGATGCCGGCGGTGTCGTAGGCGAGGCGGCAGATGGCTTTGAAGTCACTGTCGCGCAGCGGCAGGTTGGCGGCGGTGTCGCCGCCGGAAGTTCGACCGAAGAGATGCATAAATCGAAGGCTGCTTCCGGCAGGGTCTGGAGACCCTGCTCGGGGTGACGAAAAATGCTGTCCGATTGCGGGCGGGTTACGCGCCTATCAGATTTCGACGAGTTTGTACTCGCGGTGCGCTAACCCGCTCGGCGGAACTCGGTTGAGTAAGATTCCGGCGGGGTGAGGGCACCCCGCTCGGCGAAAGCCAGCAAGATTCCGGCAGGGAAGGAATCCCTGCTCGGCGGTGACTCTCCGATTCCGGGCATGTGGAGACACATGCCGCGGCGGAGCCAGCAAGATTCCGGCGGGGTGAGAGCACCCTGCGCGGCGGAAGCCAGCAAGATTCCGGCAGGGAAGGAATCCCTGCTCGGCGGTGACTCTCCGATTCCGGGCATGTGGAGACACATGCCTCGGCGGAGCCAGCAAGATTCCGGCGGGGTGAGGGCACCCCGCTCGGCGGAACGTGTTACTCAGAAGCCGTCGATGCTGTCATCGAGGGGGATGACGCTCTCCGGATTCGCGGCGCTGTCAAGGGACGTGGCGGCCGCGGCCGACTTGTGGTATGTGTGTTTTGCGGGTCGCATCGCGGAGCTTGGCATGGTCGTCCGAGTCGTCAGGACAGGACGGCGGAGTGGTTCGGCGGAGTCGTGGCCGTTTTGCCCATTCACCACCACCACGATTTCTTCGAGGGTCGAGCGCAGCTGTTCGGCCTGGCCGGCCGATTCTTCGGACGCGGAGGCCGATTCCTCGGCATCGGCGGCGTTCTTCTGCGTCACGGTATTCATCTGGGTGACGGCCTGATTGATCTGTTCGACGCCGCGGGCCTGTTCTTCGGAGGCGGATGCGACCTCATTGGTCAGATTCGTGACCTTGTCGGCGGCGGCGACGGTTTGATGCAGCGTGGTTTTGAGGTTTTCAATGATTTGCACGCCACCATTGACGCGGGCGACGTTTTCTTCGATCAGCGTGCCGGTATTCTTGGCGGCTTCGGCGGCCCGCATCGCGAGATTTCGCACTTCCTCGGCGACGACGGCAAAGCCTTTGCCGGCCTCGCCGGCGCGGGCGGCCTCGACGGCGGCATTCAAGGCGAGCAGGTTGGTTTGGAAGGCGATTTCGTCGATGGTTTTGACGATCTTGGACGTCTGATCGGATGCGGTCTTGATTTCGCGCATCGCCTGGTCCATCGAACTGGCTTCGTTGGCCGAGCGGCTCATCAAGCTTTTGGTTTCAGAGGCGAGCGCCGACGCCTGTTTGGCGTTGTCGGTGTTCTGCTGGGTCATGGCGGCCATCTCTTCGAGACTGGAACTTGTCTCCTCGATCGCGGCAGCCTGTTCCTGCGACCCCTGGGCCACGCTTTGGGCGGAGGAAGCAACCTGTTGCGCGGCCACGGAGATCTGCGTAGCGCCTTCCTTGGCCGAGACGGCGAGCCGGTTCAGACTGCGGGAGATGCTGATGCTGAGGAACAAGCCGAAGGCGAGCGCGGCGAGCACACCGCCGATGCCGAAGGCAATCATCAGAAACTGCGCGCGCGCGTTATTGTGCTCCAATTCCAAGGTGTTCTCCCGGGCAACTTGCAGATTCAGATCGCGGATCTTGCGGAGCAGTTGATAGGTTTCGACGGCCTTACTCGCCAATTCGCCGGTGACCAGCTCGGCCATTGCGGTGGAGCGTTGACCGAGTTGCTTCTGGTTTTCGTTCTTGAGGGATTGCAGGGCCAGTTGTTCGAACTCCTGGGCGAGCGTCTTCCATTGTTCGTGGAGCACGACGTATTCTTTCCACATCACGGCTTCCTCGGGAGTCTGCGGCAGCGGTTCGTATTCCTGGCGACCCTGGTCGTACTGCGTCCAGGCTTCTTTGAGCAGGGCGGGGTACTGCTGGCGTTTGGCCGGGAGGACGGAGGCGTTGGCGACCATGTTGTTGGTCATGCGGATGCGGTACATGGCGGCTTCCATGTCGGCGAGGCCGTCGATGCTGGGGACGCGCACATTGGCGACGTCATCGATTTGCGTCGTGGAGGCGGTCAGTCCGCGGTAGCCGATGAACGCGATGGCGCAGAGGATGATGGAGACGATGCAGAAGGCGCCGGTGAGCTTGGCTTTCAGCGAGAGATTCGTGAACATAATATAGCTCCTGAACAGATCCCGCGTACGGGTCTTGGTCCGATTGAATTGGTGTGGTTTGCCTCAGGCCAGCGTTCCGGCAAGCAGTTCGGCCTGCTCGGTTTCGGAGAGCACGCGATCGACGTCGAGCAGGATTTTGACGCTGCCTTTGGCCTTCGCCATGCCGAGAATGAAGCGGATCTCGACGGCGGCTCCGACGCCGGGCGCATCCTCGATGTCGGCGGCTCGGATATCGAGGACTTCGGAGACTTTGTCCACGACCACTCCCATCAGTTGTCCCTGCACGGCGACGACGATGATGCAGGTCTCGGGGGTATGGTCGGTGGAATCCATGCCGAACTTCAGGCGCAGATCGACGACGGGGATCACTTTCCCGCGCAGGTTGATGACGCCGACGACATAGGCGGGCATGCTGGGGACGCGGGTAATATCCATCAGGCCGATGATCTCGCGGACTTTCAGGATCTCGAACCCGTACTCTTCGGTCGCGAGTACGAAGGTCAGGTATTTTCCGCCGCGGGCATCGGGGGCGGCGGAGGGGTTGTTCCGATCGTTGCTCATAGGGCATTTGCCTCAGGTTTCCGCCCGGCGGGGCAGGGCGGTTAAACGATTGAATTCACGTGCGGAATCCGGTTCGGCCGGGGCGGGGTCACCGCGCGCGGCGGAGGCGGATTCGGGGTCAGTCCGCGAAGGCGTGGATTAGTCCGTCCACATCGACGATCAGACTGATGCGGCCATCGCCGAGGATGGCTCCGCCGCTGATACAGCGGACGTCCGCGAACAGGTTGCCGAGGCCTTTGACGACGACCTGTTGCTGATCGACGAGTTCATCGACCAGCAGGGCGCAACGCTTGCTTTTGCTTTCAATGACGACCAGAATCCCCTCGCGGAGATCCTGGATGGCGTCAGGAATGTTGAACAGGCGGTGCAAGCGGCAGACGGGCAGCAGGTCGCCGCGCAGGTTGATGAGTTCGGCGCGCCCTTGGACGGTGCTGATATCTTTGGGCTGGGGGCGCAGGGACTCCGTAATGCCGACGGTCGGGATAATGAAGCGCTCACTGCCGGCTCGGACGACCATGCCATCGATGATGGCCAGGGTGAGCGGTAGTCGGATGCGGAAGCGGCAGCCCTGTCCGGGGGTGGAGGCGAGTTCCACGCTGCCGCGGAGGGCTTCGATGTTGGTGCGGACGACATCCATGCCGACGCCGCGCCCGGAGACATCGGAGACCTTTTCGGCGGTGGAGAAGCCGGGCATGAAGATCAGCTTAAGCATCTCGGCCTGGCTGAGCTGCGCGCCGGGTTCGACGAGGCCGAGATCGACGGCCTTTTTGAGAATTTTCTCGGCATTGAGGCCGCGGCCGTCATCGGTGAGGGTAATCACGACGCTGCCGCCTTCGTGGGCGGCGCTCAGAGTGACCCGACCGGCGCGGGTTTTGCCGAGCGCGGGTCGGTCGTCGGGTTTTTCGATGCCGTGATCGACGGCGTTGCGAACCATGTGGACGAGCGGATCGGCGATGGCTTCGACGACATTTCGGTCCAGTTCGGTTTCATCGCCGAAGGTCTCGAACGCGACTTCCTTGTTGGCTTTTCGGGAGACATCGCGGACAAGCCGGGCCATTTTCTGAAACAGCGGTTTGACCGAGACCATGCGCATGGTGAGGGCGAGTTCCTGCAAGCTGCGGGTGATCTTTCCGAGCTGGGAGACATTACGCACGAGTCGTTGATCGGCGGCGTTCTGGGCGAAGACATCCTGATTGACCATGGCCTGGGCAATCACGAGTTCGCCGACCATATTGATGAGATTGTCGAGGCGCGAGGTATTGACTTTGACGCTGCCGTCGGTCTCGGCGCTCTTGGCGGGAGCGGCGGCTTGCGTTCGGAGGGCGATATTGACATCGGCGGGTTTGGCGGCCTGCTGATCGACGAGGATTTCGCCCAACGGGCGGTGGTCGCCGGAGTCCTGTTGTTTGAGGGCGTCAGCGACGGCTTCGGGTGCGACAGCACCTTGCGCCATCATGATCTCTCCGAGTCGCGGTTCGGTTCGCGCGGTCGCGGCGACACGCTCGGGGTTTTCGAGTTTGCGCAGCAGTTCGTGGTAGTTCGGGGGGACGGTAATCGCGCCGTTGGCGAGGGCTTCATGGAGCTGATTGACCAGCGCCTTAAGGGTATCGCAGGCTTCGAAGGCGAGATCGATCAAGCCGCCTTCGAGCACGAGTTGGCCCTTGCGGACGCGGTCGAGATAGGTTTCCGCTTTGTGCGCGAGTTCGGTGACGACGGAGATGCCGATGAAGCTCGACACGCCTTTAATGGTATGAAAGGCGCGGAAGACGGTGTTGACGGCTTCGAGGTTATCGGGGGCGCCTTCGAGGCTCATCAGGGCAACTTCGGCATTTTGGAAATGCTCGACGGACTCGGCGAGGAAGTCGTGGAAGACGTCCATGTCGATTTCGGCGGGCAGGGCATAGGAGTCGGGTGGGGCGACGCTGGCCGTTGCCGGCGGTGGGGTCGGCACGGACGCAACCACCGGGGTCGGGGGCGGCAGCGGGGGTTGTTCGGGTTGCGTGGCGTTCAGGCTCAACAAACCGAGCGGCAGCTCGCATTGCAAGGTCGCGGTCTGCCCGGATTTCTTGGCGGTGAAGTAAGCGGCGAGTTGATCTTTGATTTTGAGCAGCGCGTCGGCGATCAGGCTGGGGGGCAGTCCCTGGGTCTGGGGGATCAGGTCTTCGACCTGATGCATGAGCCGGGAGAGGTCGATGAATCCGAGCAGACCGGCATCGCCCTTCCACGTGTGCAATTGCCGCTTGATGGCGGGCAGCACGTCGCGGTCGCCGTTTTCGAGGGCGAGGCATTTTTCTTCGAAGTCCTGGAGCACCGAGTCCTGGTCATTGAGGAATTCCATGACCAGCGCGTCATCGACGACCTCTTGCGCGGCCGGCGGTGCATTCGATTCGGCGGCGCGCATGGCATCGAGCAAGTCGCCGAGTTTTTTCAGGGAGGCTTCACTTTGATCGGCGGTCCACGCGCTGTCATCGAGCAGGGCTCCGGCCTGCTGGGCCAGTTCGCGCAGGGCGGCGGGCTGGTCCGCGGCGGCGGCGTACCGTTCAATCATCGCCCGCACCTGTTGACAGCCTTCCACACAGCCGCTACTGAGGTTGATCGACTCCATCGCGATTTGATCGATGGAGGGGCGGTCGGGGGCAATCGTCGAAGAATTAGCTTTCTGTTTCATGCGACGGTAAGTTTCGTGACCGAGCACAAGTACCGTTTCGATTCAGGTTGGAATGCAAGCGTCCGCTTCCGGCGGTGTCTGAAGACCTCGCCGCGGCGGGAACTCGGTTGAGCGAGATTCCGGCGGGGGGAGGGCACCCCGCTCGGCGGAGGGGGTCCGGAATCCCCGCTCGGCGGCGTCGCGTTCAGTTGCGGTTGGGTCGGATGCAGACGACGACTTCGAACGGCATGCCGCCGACCATGAAGGCCAGAACAACGATCGGGACGCCGCTACGCGGCTGACCGAGTCGGTGCGGACCGCCGATGACGACGTTGGGAATGTTGAGCTGAAACGCGTGTTCGGTATTCATCAGGTCGGGTTTGGCCGAACCGGCGATAATGTTGATGATCTCGCCCAGGCTGTCGATGATGTCTTCTTCCGTTTCCTGGCCTTCCTGCAGTTCGAGCATGTTGCGGGCGATGGCTTTCGCGAGCTGTTGGGAGCAGGAGACGGCGAGAAAGCCTTCGACTTTGCCGGCGAGGGCCATGATGGCGGAGGCATCACCCTGGGAGCGCGCATCGGCGCGCAATTCCACTTTCGTTTTCGCGCAATCCAGTCCAGCCATTTGTTTCAGGGTTTGGACGGTGGCGGTGACGAAGGGTTTGACATACTGGAACTCACGCATGTCGTCATCGGCCGCGGTTTCGGGCAGGCCGAGGATCGACTTGATCTTGGCGTTCATGAGCTGCGGTTGCAGCGGGGTGACGAGGAATTCGGGGGTGGGCTGGCCGATCAGGACGGTTTCGGCGCTCTTGATTCCGGATTCGGTGGTCACGAGCAGCAGGGGCAGTTCCAGGGCGGCGCGGGCGCTGGCGACGAGGTCGTAACGCGCTTTGACATCGGGTCGATTGGCGGTCCAGAAGAAGAGCGCGAGTTGGCACTTGTCGATGGCTTGTTGCAGATCGTTGGACGTCGCGCTGGCCGTATCGATATCCTGTTCGTTGAGAATACGCGCAGCGATCTGTTCTTGCAGCCGGGGAAAATCAATCAGGGCGATCTTAGGATTCACGAGATAGGCTCCGGTGGTCGTTCAGGCTTTGCTGGCGAGATTCAGGCTTTCCTGAATCTTGAGTTGCAGCAGCTTGGAATCAAACGGCTTGGTGAGATAGTTTTGCGCGCCGTTGCGCAGCGCATCGAGCACGAAGCTTTGATCCGCTTCCGAAGTCAGCATCATGACGACGACGCCGGAGAGTTTGGGATTGCTCTTGATTTGTTTGAGCACCTCCAGCCCGGTCATCCCGGGCATGTTCCAGTCGAGGATCACAACATTGATGAGATGGGCGTTTTCATCCAGGACTTTGAGGGCGGATGGCCCGTCCGCGGCTTCGAGGGAATCAAAGCCCAATTCGACGACGGTTTTTTTGACGATTCGGCGGATGGTCGCCGAGTCATCGACGGAAAGGATTGTCATACAATACTCCTCGACACGTGGTTTGGCCCTCGGCAGAGTGCAAAGGTCGGACCAGCGCGCGGCGGCCATGTAGCGGAGTGGCAACCTCCCGGCAAAAACCGGCGGCGGTTTGTGAAATCGTGCACATAAGGAGCGGTGGCCGGTGGCGGCAATGTCGGGTGCGGAGTGGCGGGAATTCAACCTTTCCGGTGGGACAATTCATCATGGCGGCAGCACCGGATTCCGGACATGCCACGAACACCGTCGCGGTATTATTCTTGCGAGAAACCGGGGAGCGCGATTCCGGTTGTGGAAGCTCAACGCGGATTGGAGCCGCTGCCGGTTGGCCGGAAGCGGAGCGAATTGGAGCGGCGACTTTCCAGAGTGGGAGGGTCCGCAACAGACCATTTTTGCCGTACGTGGCAAAGGAGAACCTATGAAACTCAGACTCAGTCTTACCCAGCGTTTGGTCATCACGATTCTGGTCTTTGGCTTGGTTCCGATCGTCGTGTTGTCAGCGGTCAATCTCTGGACGATTGACCGGTTGAAAGGCCGGGTTGGCGTTCAGTACCAGAATTGGGCCTGTTCGATCGCGGACAAGATCGATCGCAATTTATTTGAGCGCTATGGTGATGTGCAGGCGTTCGGCGTAAACGAGGTGGTGCGCGATCGTTCGTGTTGGTATCGGGGCGGGGCGAAAGCGAATTCGCTGATCGCGGCGATGAACCAATATGTTGCGTTGTACGGGATGTATTACTTAACGATCTTGGTCGATCCGGAGGGTCGCGTGATCGCGGTCAATGATAAGGACGCGGGCGGGAAGCCGATCAACTCCGCGGCGGTATATGATCAGAATTACCGGGAGGCGGCCTGGTTTCGGGCGTGCGCGGCCGGGGAGTTCACGACCAAGATGCCCTTTACGGCCCCGGGCAATGACCTGCTGAGCGGGACGTTTATTGAGGATGTTCACGTGGATGCGGACGTGGTGAGTGCTTACCCCGGAGATGAGGGCTTGGCGCTGGGGTTTTCCGCTCCGGTGTACGACGCGGGCGGCCGGGTGATCGCCTACTGGTCGAATCGGGCGAAGTTTTCGACGGTGGAGCAGATAGTGGCGGATTCGTATGGGGATCTCAAGGCCGCGGGCAATCCATCTACCGAGTTGACGATGCTGGATGGCAGCGGTCGGATCATCGTGGACTACGATCCGCAGTTGCGCAAGTCGGAGGAAGTGGTTCACGACATGTCGGTGCTGTTGAAGTTCAATTTGGCGGAGCAGGGGGTAACGGCGGCTCAAGAGGTGGTGTCGGGCAAGACGGGCTACAATTTTTCGGTGCACGCACGGAAGCAGATCACACAAGTCGCGGGGTTCGCGCACTTGCGCGGGGCGATGGGCTATCCGGGGATGAATTGGTCCGTGCTGGTCCGGGTTCCGGACCAGGAGGCGGTGGGCGCGCTGGTGAACGTGTCGCTGATGTGGATTTGGGCGGGGATCTGCCTGATCGCGATTTTGCTGGGCGGGATCTGGATGGGTCGTCGCACGGCGGGGCCGTTGGCCGTCGCGACGGCGCGTTTGGCCTCCGCGACCGGCGAGGTCACGACGGAAGCGGGGCAAATTGCGCGGAGCAGCCAGACGATCGCGGATGGGGCCAGCGAACAATCGGCGTCGATCGAGGAGACGAGTGCGAGTGTTGAAGAGATGGCGGCGATGACGGAGCAGAATGCGAGCGGCTCGCAGCAGGCGCGTTCGCTGATGGGCGACGCGCAGGCGGCGATCCAGCATGCGAGCGAGAGTGCGGCGGGCATGCAGCAGGCGATGCAGCATATCAAGCAGGCCTCGGATCAGACCTCGAAGATCATCAAGACGATCGACCAGATCGCGTTTCAGACGAACTTGTTGGCGTTGAACGCGGCGGTCGAAGCGGCGCGGGCAGGCGAGGCCGGGAAGGGGTTTGCGGTGGTCGCGGAAGAGGTGCGGAACTTGGCGATTCGCAGCGCGGAAGCAGCCAAAAGCACCAGCAGCCTGATCGAAGGGACGGTGGGTCGCGTGAACGAAGGGGTAACGGTGATGGCGGGCTTGCAGGAATCGCTGGATCAGGTCTCGGGCCAGACGAGTAAGGTCGGCCAGCTCATCCAGGAGATCGCGGGCGCTTCGCAGGAGCAGGCGCAGGGGATCGGTCAGATCACAACCGCGATCAGTCAGATGAGCAAGGTGATTCAGCAGAGCGCGGCCGAGGCCGAAGAGAGCGCATCGATCTCGGAGGAGATGAACGTGCAGGCGCAGACGCTGGGCGAGATCGTTGGCGACTTGTCGGAGGTGGTGAATGGCGTTCGGTCATAGGGGACCGCGGCGGATGGTAGCCATGTTGTGAAGCAGTGGGGGGTGACGGATGGAGAGCGGGACGACCGGAGGGTTGTCCCGCTCTTGTTTGTGGGGAGCTTTGATTCTGGCCATGCGCGGGCGCGCGGCTCGGCGGCGGGAGTGTTGTCGAGGAGGCGATGGAACCGGGGTCAGAGTTGCTGATCATGAGCGAAGATGTGAGAATAGGTGAGTACCTATTGCTTTTGCATAGAGTCGAGCATATATTGATGAATACGGAGGTGCTATGGCAAGCAGAAGACGCTAATAGGCAGTTGCTGATTGCACTTAACAGCGGAGGAACTGGCCATGAACAGGACTGGAATACGATGTTGTTTGGGGCTGACGGTGGTGCTCTGGTTGGCGGTGGGCGGGGTGTTGGCAGACACGGTGACGGGGGAGGGCTGGAACGGGGCGGAGCCGATGATGATGCTCCAGCCGGAGGGTCGGGGCGGCAACGCACTGGACCAGGGCGGCGATCGGTGTACGGATGCGGTGGTGATCACGACGCTTCCGTTTTGCGACAGTGGCACGACGGTGGGGCTGGCGAATGACTATACGCCGCCCTGCGTGACCGCCAGCAATGCCCCGGATGCGGTGTATGTGATGACTCCGCCGGTGAGTACGGTAATCACGGTGTCGTTATGCTTTTCGAGTTACAATACGGCCCTGCACATTTGGCGGGGCTGTCCGACATCCGGCGGGACGCTGGTTTGCTGCAACGATGATTTTTGCGGGCAGCAGAGCTGCTGTCCGGCGCTGAACGTGGAGCAGGGCGTGACCTACTACGTGATCGTGGACGGCGGGGCCGGCGGTGTGACGGCCGGAAACTACCTGATCAATGTAGTCTCGGGGAATAACTGTCCGACGGCGCCGTGCAATCCGCCGCAATGCCCCTATCCCGATGCGGACACGGAGCCGTTGAATAACGTGTGCGGACCGAACGTGCCGCAGCTTTCGTGTCCGGACACGGTTTGCGGCGAGATCAATCCGTCGACGGACGCGGACTGGTACGCGCTCACGCTGACCGGCTCGGGTTGCGTTGAGTTGACCGTGGATGTGTTCGCGACGAGCACGCCGGGCTACTATCCGTTCGGGCTGGGTCTCAATTCGCGGGTGTTCTTGGTGGCCGCGGATTGTGCGACGGTGTTGGCGTTCGACGACGACAGCGGGATCGGGACGGATGCGAAGCTGGATTCGCTCTGTCTGGAGCCGGGCCTGTATTACTTGCGGGTGGATCAGCCGACGCCGAGTGCGCCGGGCGGGCCGTATGTGCTGGCGCTGGCGTGTCGGACGTGTCCGTGTCCGGCCGACAGTTGTCCCTATCCGAATCGTGATTTCGAGCCGAACAACGTGTGTGCGACGGGCAATCCGCAGATTTTCTGCCGCGACACGTTGTGCGGCGACATCGAACAGAATACGTCCGGAGACTATTACCTGTTGCAGGTCCCGACCGGGGGTTGTTCGAACGTAAAACTGGATGTGTTCGGCAACGATACTCCGGGTTGGTGGCCGGCTGGTCAGGGGCTGGATCCTGTGGTCAGGGTCTATGATCTTGGCTGCGCGAACCTGCTGGGCTCCGATGACAATAGCGGTGTGGGAAATGACGCGCATCTGGAACTCTGCCTTCCCGCCGGGCTGTATCATATTCTGGTCAGCAAGCCGACGGCGGCTTCGCCTCCCGGGCCCTACATCCTCGCCACTTACTGCGAGCCGTGCGCATGTCCGCAGGACAGTTGTCCACTGGAATCGCGCGATATCGAGCCGGTAAATAACACGTGCGGCACCTTCGATCCGCTGGTGATCTGCGGGGACTCGCTATGCGGCGAGATTTCCGCGCAGACAGATGTGGATTGGTATCTATTGCAATTGCAGACGGCGCCGTGCGGGCAGGTCTTCATCGACGTCTTTGGCAATGACACTCCGGGGCTGTGGCCGTTCGGGCAGGGTCTGAATCCGCGGGTCTGGTTGTATGCGAATGACTGTGTGACGGTGCTGGGGATGGATGATGACGGCGGGATTGGCTTTGACAGTCGTCTGGTCTCAGCCTGTCTGCCGCCCGGCTTCTACATGATCAAGGTCGAAGGCGCGGGCGCGGCGGCGCCGTCGATCGGACCGTACATTCTGACGGTTCATTGTACGTCGTGTCAGTGTCCGCAGCCGTGCGAGGTGATCTGTTCGCCGCAGTCCATTCCCGAGGGCGAGCCGTGTCCGAATGTCCCGGACTTCTACAACAGTGGTTGCGACGGTCCGGTGCCGGGTGCCACTCCGTTCGGGCCGCTCGCTTGCGGCACGGACGTTTGCGGTTCGGCGTGGGCGGATAGCACGGGCGCGCGCGACCATGACTGGTACATCGTGGAAACGCTCGAGCCGGACACGATGTGGTTCTGTGTGACGGCGGAGTATGCAGTGGAGATTCTGCTGTACGCTCCCGGGCCGGGGGGCTTCCCCTGCCGCGATTTGGACACGTTGGACTGCGACCGGGCATTGGCGTGCAGTACGGCCTGCGTGGGTGCGTGTGTGCCACCGGGTCGTTATTTCGTGCAAGTGCGTCCGGCGGTCGGAGTTGTGACGCCGTGCGCGACCTACTGGTTGCGGGCGCGCTGCACGATTTGTTCGCCGCCGGCATGCGAGCGTCCGGACAGTGTGGTGATTTACTATCCGACGATTGCCAATCCGGATATTCATTTGCACTGGCCGCCCGTGGCCAGCGTAACGGATTACCGGGTTTACCGCGCGACCACACCGGACGTGCCGATCCTACCGACGACCTATCTGGCGACGACGGCGGACACGTTCTATGTTGACTTCGGCGTGACGCCGGGCGTGGAGTGGAAGTACTTCTACGCGATTGTGTCACACTGCAAGATCAGCTGGTGCGGTCCGTAGCGGGATGAGCGTGAGGTAGCAAAGAGCAGCGGGGCGACCAGATGGTCGCCCCGCTTGCGTTGGTTGGAAATGGGTTAACTACAGAGGTGAGAGACGGCCGGGGGGGGCATGTGCCGCGGCTTGTAGGGACTCGCCGATTCCGGCCGCGCGGAGACGCACGGCTCGGCGTGGGCGAAACACGAGAGGCTGTCCGGTTGGTCCGGGCAGCCTCTGGCGATGTACAGAGTCTTTGATTCGCGGATAGCTGGACTACGAATGAGTGCTGATCATCATCCCCAGCGGGTCAGGTGCCGCAGGGAAAACCACCACGCGTTCATCGGGTTTCGTCAAGCGGCCTGGACCACTCGGCTTTTCGCTCCATATAGCCACGAAGCCGGGCTTGTTTGGCATGCAAGACCCCTGATTTCCAGTACAAGAGATAGGCAGCCCCAGCCAACGCGTAAAATCCCCAATTCAGCAGATATCCGCCCGCGCAGGCGACGACGAGGACACAAGCCGCTCCAAGTCGATACCGGGACGCAAGTGATCCGAGCACCTGGATGTCCTGCTCGTTGACGTCATACAGCTTACGAATCTGCGGATGAATCTCCGCTGTATTCCAGATTGTGTTGGGCACCACCACCCCCTGCGTTAGGGAACCAATTGCAGGCGATGAAGCGCTAACATCATGCCTAAGCAGGTTTTGACTCTCCGACATGGAGTCATCCTCTGTCTTAGCCGAGGCATCGAGGGTGTCGTGGAGGTCTATGAGTTCCTGAAAAGCTTGAACGGTCGCCTTGGTCCCCCCGATATTCGACGGTGACAGTTCGAGTCCGATGCCGCCGCCGCGCAGATCAGTCGATCTCTTTCGGGAGAGGAGATCACGGGTTGACTCAGCCTTGGGCCGCGGCGAGTACAGTTCTTCGGTTGTAATGGCAGATGGGTCCATAGTTTTGAACGTACATCAAGGTAAGATTTCTCCGCTCTGGTGCAACACGAGTTATGTCGGATGTTATGTCATTGGAGATATCGTGTTTTCTCGTAAATCTCTGATAATTTGTCTGTTGTGAGTATTCCCAGTTTCGTTACGAGGAGGAATCCGAGGACGGTGGTTGCGATCGCGACAAGGAACGGCAGCACGGCATGGAATTCCGCCGGCGGCAGCAACACGTCGTATGACACGGCCTTGCCTTGACTAAAAAGGTAGACAAATACGCCCGCTGGGACAGCGCTGCAGCCGATCATTACCGCGTTGAGGATCAAGACAAACTGAATGATCAATTTGAGCCACGCCGGGAATTCAGGCACGAGCAATCCGAACTTCACGTGGCAGAGGTTCTTGGCAGCGGGGCCAATGGTAATCCGACTGGGGAGCGTCCAGGCGTCGATGACATGCACCAGTTGCACCACAGCGCCATAGAGTACGATGTAGGCGATACCTAAAGCGAGTACCCACAGGACAGGGAATCCGAGGACATTGAACTCCGTTTCGGCCACAACAATCGATCCGGCCGGTGGCGGACCTCCGAACTCAAGAATTCGCACTCGACGATGCACCAGATCTTCGTAGTTGATACTATCGGCTCTGGAGGCATGACCCGTTTCGATCAGGCTCTCGGTGAACTGGATCTGCTTATCAAGCACCTGTAACGGTCGGATGTAGGCCCCCTCCCAGTAGCCGAGTCCCTGGCCAATTCCGTATGCGGTGAGCACAAGCAGGATCAGCGTGAATCCGGTGAACAGCCGGATGTTGGCCCGCGTGAGACCGAGGAGATATGTCTCAGCTTCGGCGAGTTCCGGAGGCGGAGGGGGCGTTGTTTGGATGGCTGGGATCGAAGCTGGCGGCATATGCTGAGCCAAGTAGAAGTTGCGGATGCAGAATTGCTACGGCATATTAAATCAGAATCTATGAGAAAGTCAATAGGAGTTCACATAATTGAAGTGGTTGCTTCTGGGGTAATGGAAGTTCGTTTGACTGCTTTGCCACCATGGGTGTGACGCATTTGTCGCAATGAGTTCTGGGCAGCAGCGGGGCGACCAGATGGTCGCCCCGCTTGCGTTGGTTGGAAATGGGTTGACTACAGCGGTGAGAGACGGCCGGGGGGGGCATGTGCCGCGGCTTGTAGGGACTCGCCGATTCCGGCCGCGCGGGGACGCACGGCTCGGCGACGCAAGACATTCAATCACTTATTTCAGCAGCAGGAGCTTGCGGACGCTTGTGGAATTCGCAGATTCGAGGCGGGCAAAGTAGAGGCCGGTGGGAAGTTCGGCGGCGTTCCAGACGATCTCGTGAGTTCCGGCAGAGCGTAGGCCGTCGTTCAAGACGGTAACTTCGCGGCCGAGGGTGTTGTAGATGGCCAGCTTGATGTCGGTCGCGGCGGGCAGGTCGAAGCGGATGGTCGTGGTCGGATTGAAGGGATTCGGGTATGCGCTCGTAATCGCGAAATTCCGGGCAATGCTACCGGCGTCGCGGGGTTCCTCGGCGGCCAGGCTGATCTCGCTCAAGACTTGCGTATAGATGTTCTGGAAGATATCGCCGACTGCGCCCGCGCCGCAGCAGCGGCCGGGGTTGGACGAGCGGAGGTCGCGCCAGACGGCGAGCGCGGAGCCCTGGACCCACGGGATCAGGGTGACTTCCTGCTGGTAGGTGGGCAGGTCGCACATGGGTGCACCGGTCTCCGGCCAGGTGAAGCCGTTAATCGAAGCGAACTGGCCGTCAGCGTTCAGGTGCGTGGCGTACAGGTCCCATTCGGGATAGTCGTCGCTGTGGCGGTCATCTTCCCAAGAGACCCAGGCCCCGCCGCTGGAGTCCGTGGTCAGGGCAAAGCCGCGCTGCTCGCCGTCGGTCAGGCAGGGCCGCACGCCACCAGTTGGCCACAGCGACTCACCGTTGGCCGTGAAGCGCGCGACACGGACGGACGCGAACTCACTTTGCTGAAAGTCTTCCCAGCCGAGCAGAAAGCCGCCGGTACCGTCTTGGGCAAGCTGTGGTTCGAGGATTCGAACGTTATCGCCGATCAGCGCACGCGGCGTCTGACCCCACGGCAGGCTGCCATCGGTATGGATCGTCAAGGCACGCAGGGTCCCTGTGGCCAAATCGGGATTCAGCCGGAGGAAACAGAGCACGACGCCGTCACCGAGTTGCAGGAGTCTCGGGGAGTAATCGCGGGCGCCGGCGTAGCCAATTCCCTGGCCGCTCCATGACCAGTTAGCACCCGGCGAACCGTCGCGGGCAACGTGGAAGAGTCGGAGATCGGGATCCTGCCAACTTCCGACCGACGCGACGGCAAAGATGCCGCCCTGACCGTCGGCCACGGCATCACCGAGGGTCATGTCGTAGATCGCCGGCCAATCGAAATCGCGGTAGGGTGTGGGCCAGTCAAAGGCTCCCTCAGCGTTCACGTGCGCGACACGGGTGCGGGTGATGAACGCTTCGTTGTAAGCCGTATAGGCGATGAATACACCCTGCTGGTCGTCCGGCAGGAGCTTCAGTTCACCGATGACACCGCCGGTGGATTCGAGCCGAGCCGGGGTAGCCCAAGGGGTCGTGCCGTCACCGTACAAACGCTGAATATTCAACACATTGTAGGCCCCAGAGCTATCTCCGGCCCAGGCGATGAACGCGCCATCGCTGCCGTCCGCGCAGGCCGCCGGCGGCAGTTGAATTGTGAGTTCACCGTGCGTCACTCGCTGTCCTTGATCGCCGAGCCGGGGACGCCCTCTCCAGTCGAGAATCTGGACATAGACATCGCGATTCAGATGCTCGCGAGTGTCGGTCCAGACATAGAGTGCCTGATCGCCCGCCATCCGCACGAGTTTCGGGTCGTAGGAGTCGTAAGTAATGCCACCCGCCAACAGGTCAGGATCGGCAGCGAACTGGCCCTGATTGTTGAGCCGAGCCACCCACAGGCTTTCGGGACGGGTAACGGAGCGACCGGAGACGATAGTGATCTGCGGTCCGTTGGCACCCGCCGCGAGGTCAACGCGCAGCTCTTTGCTCGTGCGCTCCCAGAGCAGATTGCCGTGGTCTCCCCACAGCAATTGGCCGGTTGCGGAGAGCGCTTGGGTACGGACGCGATAGTGAATATCCTCGCTACGCTCGGCCCAAGCCAGGATCATTGGGCCTGCGGTGGATTGGCGGATCATCACGAAGGGGGAGTTGTTCAGGTTCGCGGGACCGAGGATCACCGGGGCATGGACCACGCCGCCGTCGCGGGTATAGCGACGGACGGTGGCCAGCGAGCTGTTGGCGTCATAATCGAAGCTGGCGGTGGCGACGGCGATATCGCCGCCGGGACTCGTCTCCAGCAACTTGACGACGGCCTGTGTCCGGGCGCCACTTTCCACAGGTAAGCCCTCTGCGGTCCAGCCGGGCAGGGGGGTGCGATCGAGATCGATGAGCATCAGACGCGCGTCGCCGTCGATGTCGGCGGTGCGATCGGTGAAGCCGACGGCCAGGCCGTTTAGAATAGGGGCGATCACCGGCAGGCTGCCATCGGGGAGTGAAAACAGGGCCGGATCTTCGGGCCAGGCGATCGTGCCGTCGGGCAGGATTTTTTGCAGCACGACGTCAGTTTGATCCAGATTCACGGCTGAGATCAGGGCGAATCCTGCACCATTTGTGGCAACCACGGCGCCCGGGATGTTGCTGCCGTAGAGCCGGTCCATGAGCTGAATGCCGTCCGCCGGTCCTCGTACAATGCCATCAGGATCAATCACCTGTGCATAAGCGCCGAGGCGGACGTTGATGCCGGTGGTCTCGCGGTCGTCGGTAAAGACAACGTAGGCGATCCCGTTCTCGTCGAGGGCGAGATCCGGGTCGTACTGGTCTCGCTGGGCGACCACGATCGCCACGCCCTCGGCGGGTGACCATAGCGGCTGACCGCTGCTGTTGTAGCGTTGCGCGTACAAATCCCGATATCGACCGGGCTGATAGTCTTCCCAAACCACCAAGGTGGAGCCGTCGGCGTAGGCGGCGGTAAGGGGAGCGCGCTGTTCGGAGCGATTGGCCGCGACGAGCTGGCCGTCAGTCGCCCAACGGTGCGCGCCGGACCCATCGATCCGTTGGCCCCAGACATCGCGAGTTCCGTCCCGCTGTCCGTGATAATAGAACAGCGTGACATCGTCACCGGATGGCGTCATAGCGCCGTTCCAGCCCAGATGCAGGCCCTGGCGGACGGGTACGCCGTTGGCGCTCCAGTCGAATTGGGCGAGGGCGGAAGTGGCGAAGAAGAGGACGAGCAGGATGCGCATGGGGTGTAGGGGGTGTAGGGGGTGTGGAAATGTCAAGAAGCGAAGCTGCGAAAACCCGATGCTGGCTGCACGGGGAAGTACGGTTCGACGCAGGGAGGCTCTCAGAGCGGGTGGGTTGAAGACAACCCACGCCGCGAGAAGATAGATGTCGATGCGGGCTTGATGCCAAAACCATCGCACGAAGCCACGCGCCGTCGGGGTCTCGCCCATTGAACACTGACTATTGCGTTTGAAGCATCCCGCGAGGCCGCCGTCTCCGATTCCGGCCGGGCGAGGACGCCCGGCTCGGCGAATCTGGTTTGAGCGACACGCCCCCGCGGGGCTACGGAGCGGGCGCAATGCAGCCTTCGACGGGACAGATCTCGACGCAGCGGGGCCGGTCGAAATGGCCTCGGCAGTCGTTGCACACGGCGGGGTCAATGACGAAGATCTCGGGGCCTTCGCTGATCGCCTTGACGGGGCAGACGGGTTCGCAGTGGGCGCAGGCGATGCAGGTGTCGTTGATAGAATGGGTCATATTACAAGATAGTTCCGGAATTTGCGAGACTCAAGGGGGAGTGACGCCGTGGCAGGAAATCTCCATTCAGCAAATCTCGCCCACGGAGCTTGATAATCTGCCGTGCGAGCAGTATCTTACATCTCAAAGTTAATAGGGACAGAATCTTAATGTGCCCTCCTCAGTTCTTTAGGAAGGGAGGATGCCGAAGATGGTGAAAAGTTTGGTCTTGCTACTGATCTCGCTGCTGTCGCTGCTCCCAGTCCGGGCGCGGGCGGAATACGCCCGACTCATTTTCTGGGATTTGAGCGAAGTGTTGCGAACGGAATGCGCCGGACCCGGCGAACCGGCTTTCGGCGAGCCGGTCCCGGACGGAGTCTGGATCGAGATCATCTGGGATTGGAATCACAATGGATTCAGTCTCGACGACATTCAGGTTCCTGAGTGCGACGAGCCGCCGGTAACTCCAGTCCGCTGCGGTAACTTCGCGCGGCTGCCGATGAACGGCGAAGCGGGACTCGGGGCCGGACTATTCTACTCTGAATCCGCATTCATCTGGCAGTTCGGCAGTGGAATGGACCAGTTCTACCTGCAGATCAGTTTGGCGGGCGGCTGGTATCTGGTGTCGGATACGTTTACGCTCGAAGCAGGGGACCAGGTAATGGAGATTTTAGGCTGGGAATGTCAGCCCGCCACGGACCATTGCAATCACATGGGCCTGACGCAGGCGTCGGGTGGAGAGCCTCGTTGCGACGGCGTACACATTGCATGGGGGGCGCTCGATTCGACCCGGGAATGCCAGGGTTATGTGATCTCGCGGGGCGGCACTCCGATTCACGAGCAGACTTGTGACGCACTGCGCGAGTACGATGACCTGGGTGCGGAGCCGGGAGTAATGCAGACCTATGCGGTGCAGGCCCGCGTAGCTTGCGACAGTGGCGGGAGCGGCCTGACAGTACCGGTTTGGGCCTTTGGCGCGGTCTGGACTCCGGCTGTGGCGCGGAGCGTCGTGGCCTCGGAAGACCTGATAGACACTGTCCTGGTGGAGTGGGATGATCCTGGTCCGCTCTCTTCCGACAGCTTTTTCGTGCTACGTAACGGTGCGCGGATTGGTGCGGTGGCTTCCGATCACGCAGCGACACACTACCGATACGCCCACCTACAGGCAACGCCGGCGTTCGCGGAGTTCACGGTGCAGGGATGGTCAACGTTGTGCGGTCCGGGCGAGGTCAGCGCAGGAGATTCCGGGGACATCGGCCTCGATGCCGCGCCTGAAAATGGGCGGGTGTTACCGTTGGAAACGCGGCTGCTGCCGACTTACCCCAATCCCTTTAACGCGACGGTGACGATTCCACTGGCCGTGGCGACAGCAGGAGAGCTGCACGTGTCCGTCATTAACATTCTGGGCCGGGAGGTGGCCAGCTTGTATCACGGCGCACTGGAGCCGGGTCTGCATCGGCTGCGCTGGACACCACACTGCGGGAGTGGAGTCTATTTTGTGTCACTGACGACGACGGAAGGGACGCGGGCGGCGGAGAAGATCCTGTATCTGCGATAGCGGCAAGCCTGACTTTGCTTCGGATTCCGGCCGGGTTGCGAAGAGTTAACCCCGCACGGGAGCGAGTTGTACACATCAAAAGGGCTACTCCCGCAGGAGCAGCCCTTTTTGTTGACGCGAATCCGGCCTTGATACCGTTTCGGTTCGATCGCAACCGTCCCTACGCAGCACCCGGCACTGGATCAGCCGATCGATGGTAGCGGCAGAACCGGCGGGGTCCGGAGACTCCGTCCGGGGTGCGCTGTTAGACCTTGCGAAGATGGGGCTGGATGAGCGAATTCATCTCGAACATGGTGACCTTCGGCTTGCCGAAGACGGCCTTCAGCTTGTCGTCCGCATTGATCTGGCGGCGGTTGGTCGCATCCTGCAGGCCATTTTTCTTGATGTAGTCCCACAGTTTCTTGGTGACTTCGGTGCGCGGGATGGCCTTTTCGCCGACGACGGCGCCGAGGATGGAATCCGGCTGCATCGGGGCCATGAACGCGGCATTGGGCTTACGCTTCACCTTCGGCTTCACGGCCTTTTTTGCGGTGGCTTTCTTGGCGGTGGCCTTCTTCGCCGGGGCGGCCTTCTTCGCGGTGGCTTTCTTGGCGGTGGCCTTCTTCGCGGTAGCCTTCTTCACCGGGGCCTTCTTGGCGGTGGCCTTCTTCACCGGAGCTTTCTTCGCGGTGGCTTTCTTCGCCGGCGCGGCTTTCTTGGCGGTGGCCTTCTTGACCGGCGCGGCTTTTTTGGCGGTGGCCTTCTTGGCCGGGGCCTTCTTCGCGGTGGCTTTCTTGGCGGTCGCCTTCTTTGCGGTAGCTTTTTTCACTGCCATGATGGAATTTCTCCTTGCGGATGGGTAGTAGTGAGACGAGATCATGCTCTGGATAACGGCGGTAATATACTCACAGTGCCCTCTCACTGTCAATAGGCGCCTAAGGAATTTACGTTTCGGTGAGCGGGGAGTTCCCGTGCGCTGGAAATGCGGGTATCGGCATAGCGGAGCACCGTGTTCGCGTCGTGTGGAAAAGTTTCCCAACTCGCTCCGTGGACTCAAGTTGGCTCCGCGGTTTTGACTCCGGGATCACACGCGAATCACGGGTTTGCGCTGTGAAAATACTCGGGGATTGGGCCGCTTTCGCTATGGTGAGCTAAAAAATCGAGAGGCATTCGCGGTGAAATTTCGCGGCTGCCGCTCAGGGAATCCGCGCTAATCGCGGAAGACGAGATACGCGCCGATGGCGATTACGGCGAAGCCCGCGACCGTGGACCACTTCAGCTCCTCCTTCAGGTAGAGCACGGAGAAGCCTGCGAACACGAGCAGGCTAATCACCTCTTGAATAGTCTTGAGCTGGGCGGCGGAGAACTGGCCATAGCCGATGCGGTTGGCGGGAACTTGCAGGCAGTATTCGAAGAAGGCGATGCCCCAACTGATCGGGATCACCGCCCACAGGCTGACGTGTTTGTATTTCAGGTGTCCGTACCAGGCAACGGTCATGAAGACATTAGACAGCGCGAGGAGTAGAATGGCGGTCATCGGGGGTCTGGGTTTGGCGCGACGGGGAATTCGAGCGCGGATTCTCGCTCTAAAAATACGTATCTTATCGACATGACTCAAGAGCAGAGCGCACGGATTCGGGCCTGGGTGGAAATGCCCGCCTCATGGGGCGATCCGCCACGCCGGTTCGTGTTCGGCGAACCACTCGAACGGTGGCAGGCGGACACCTTGGAGCAGGTGCGACCGGCGTTGGATCGCGTGGCGGCGGCGCAGCGGTCTGGCCACTACATAGTTGGGTATGTCAGCTATGAAGCGGGTCCGGCGTTTGATCCTGCGCTACGGACACCGCCACCGGGAGCGTTGCCGTATGCGTGGTTTGCGGCGTTCAATGGGCCAATCGGAACTCCTGCGGCACCAGAGATGGTGCCCCCCAGTAAGGGGCAACTGACCGGGACCGGCCTCGGTCCCGCTCCGTCCGTATCCGGGACACGATTCTCGACCACCGAGAATGACTATCTGCGGAGTGTCGAGCACGCACTGGCGCATATTCGCGCCGGGGATATCTATCAGGTAAACTACACTGTGCGGGCGGAGTTTGACCTCAATGGCGATCCGTTCGCGCTGTTTCTGGACCGGCTGGCCGCGGTGCCGATGCCGCATGCGGCGTATTTGGATGGCGGGGAGTGGGCCATCGTTTCGCTATCGCCGGAGCTGTTCCTGCGGCGACGCGGGCAGATCCTCGAATCGCGCCCGATGAAGGGCACGGCCGCCCGGCGACCGAGCTGGCGAGACGATGAGGCGGCGCGGCGCGGTCTTGCCGCGAGCGATAAAGAGCGCGCGGAGAACACGATGATCGTGGATCTTGTGCGCAATGATTTGGGCCGGGTGTGTCGCGCGGGCAGTGTGCAGGTGCCCGAGTGGTGCGTGGTTAGCCGTTTTCCGACGGTGCACCAGATGACGAGCTTGGTGCGCGGCGAACTCGGCGCCGGCGTCTCGCTTTCCGAGATCTTTGCCGCAGTGTTCCCGCCCGGGTCGGTGACGGGCGCACCAAAGGTGCGGGCCATGGAGATCATCCGTGATCTGGAGCCGGAGCCGCGCGGAGTCTATTGCGGGACGGTAGGGCTGTTCTTTCCGGGCGGGGATTTTGAATTGAATGTGGCGATCAGGACACTGGAAATCCAAAATCCAAAACCCAAAACCCAAAACCCGAGCCGAGTTCCCCCCTCTGTCCCCCCGCTGAAGCGGAGGGGAGCGGAACCGGATTCCGGCTGGGATGCGAAGGCGGGCGACGCAGTCGGTCCCTACAATCTGGCTCGGCGGACGACGCTTGGGTTGGGTTCGGGGATTGTCGCCGACTCCGATCCGGCAGCGGAATGGCAGGAGACGCTGTTGAAGGGCAGATTCCTGAATACCGCTCCCTTCCCGGAGTTCGCGCTGATCGAGACTCTGGCATGGGTGCCCGGCGAGGGATTCCGGAATCTGCATCTGCATTTGCGAAGGCTGAGGCGGTCGGCGGCGTATTTTGGGTGGGAGCTGGACTTGCGGAATGTGATTGTGGAGTTGCGAAGCGTCACCCCCCCCAGCCCCCCCGTAAAGGGAGGGGAGAGCGCAGACACCCCCCTGTTGTCCCCCCTTGGAAGGGGGGACGGGATGCGGGTCAGGGTTGAGCTAACGCCGACTGAGATCAGCGTGCAGACGTCTCCGCTCGAGCCGTGGTCGGCGCAGGAAGTGCGGCTCTTCATCTATGATAGAGAGCCGGTCGATCCGCAAGATGTGTTTCTCTATCATAAGACGACGGAGCGGGGGATCTATGAGCGTGCGCAGGCGGCGGCGCAAGCGGCGGGGGCGGACGAAGCGCTCTTGCTAAACGCAAGCGGCGAAGCAACGGAGGGGACGCGGACGAACCTGTTTGTCAAGCTGGATGGGAAATGGCTGACGCCCGCCTTAGAGTGCGGGCTACTGCCGGGAATCTACCGTGAGCGCTGGGTGGCGGAAGGGCGCGGGCGGGAAGCGATCATCACGGTTTCCGATCTGGACCGAGCGGAGAAGATTATTGTAGCGAACTCGGCGCGGGGCGCGGTGCGGGCGGAAATTCGTAGATAGAAGACTGAGGACTCCCCCCTGTCCCCCCACAGGATATGGGAGAAACAGAAATGGCAACGCCCCTGGCCGGTTGGTCGGGGGCGTTTGCATGCACGGATTTCAAGGGTACAACGAACGTCCGGGCTTGCGAGGTTCGTCAATCCGTCCCAAGATCGAGCTGCCGCTCCGCTCCTGCTCGTTTGGATGCCGGGACGACGAAGAGATCGCCTTTGCCCAGTGTCTTTGCCAGGCGCTCAAGGTCAAGGCTGCGTAGCAGGTCCGCTGTAATCGGTCGCTTGGAATCCCAAAACACCAGGGACTCCAGGAATTCTTGTGCCGGAGTGGAATTCAGCAAGTCATACACCGTCTTTGCGGCAATTTCGGTTTCAAACGGCAGGAAATAACAGGTGTCGTCTAAGATTACCGGTTTGCCGTCAAAGGGCGGAATCAGCTGAAAGAACAGTCGCTTATAGAGGCCGCTAATGGCGACCTTCCATGGTGCATAAGAATACGGTCCAACGCCGTACATGGCAAACGGATGTTGGCTCTTGTACATATTACTGGCTCGACGTTGAATCGCGGCCAGATTGGCCTGCAGGTAGCTCCATGTTAACGGCGAGCCGGTCTCCAATCGCGTCGTGTCATCGCCGGCATGCCTTTGCGTCATTAGTATCCAGCGGCGCCCGATTGCCTGCCTGCCGTTGGCGACATCGGAGCTCTTGAGCAATGGAAACACGTCGGTTGCATCGAGCGGCGCGAGCTCGCCGTTACCGTTCCTGAATAGCTCGCCCTCCCGTTGCAGCTCGAATACCGCGGCGCAGTCATGCTTGACCCCCGAGCGCCATGGGCTGTTTCCATTTCCTGCCAGCGGCCGCCATTTGCGGTAAAGGTCGGCATTGGCGATCACGCGGCCATGATCAAATCCGAATCTGCGGGTCGCGTCCGCGTCCAGGCTTGGGTGGACGGCACAAGTTGCAGAATCCGCACCTTCACCGATAACTACGGCAAGTAGGCAAGCATCCACTGAAGCTGAGAAATTCGCCTGAGCATCGATAAGGTACAAATCAGCGGTCTTGATTCTGAGGCCGCGCTTCCATGCATACGTCATAACCTTTCTGGCAACGGATGTTTTGCACAAGACGGCCAACATTCCTGAGCGTCCGGACATCCATTCAACGGCCTGAATCAACATCCACTCAGAAATGTCGAAATTGCTCTTTCCAGTGAGTGCGTCGATGCCGCGATGCCTGAAGATATTACTCTTCACCGGGAGATTCCGACTCCCGATCGAAGAAAGCTCGGCATTCGTGACCCAGGGTGGGTTGCCAATAACAAGCAGCGGCTCCGGCAGGTTCTGCAACTCGGCTGACCAGTCGTAATCGAAGAAGTTCGCGCAGACGATTTTGGGGATGACCCCGCTGGCCGGGGTGGACATAGCGTGCGTCGCCTGAGCGGCATAGCTCGGATTGACCTCCACCCCGAGGGCATCAGTAAGGGTCGGAATCCGTTCCTTCGCCGCAATCAGAAAATTCCCAATTCCACAAGTGGGTTCCACGACGCTGCGAAAGGCGATTCCGCTTTCCCCGGCAAGTGCACATACTCTCCTCGCCAGATCCATTGGGGTCTGGAAATCGCCGAACTCGATCTTGCCTGCTGCGCTTGCCATTTGGTGCCTATCGTATTCTCGAGATTCCATCAACACTACCTGCCAACTCGATCACACGCTGATATTGAAGTCTCCACTGAAACGCGTTGGAGATGGTCAGGTACCCGAGTTCCGGTCGAACCCGCCCTATTTCGTCGGCCAATGCATTGGCGCCTATCTCGTCCAGCGGCAGGTTTCGCTCCAAGAGAAACGCCGCTATGTCTTCTTTGTTCCCCTCTTCATCCAAGACCCGACGCAGCCCTTTAGTCGTCTGGTGGTCAGCAGTCCTGCTCGCATCTACAAAGACGGCATGCAAGATAGATAGGCGGACGGATCTGGAGTCCTGAATGTCTTTCTTGTCGTAAACAAAGACCAGTAGCGAATAGCCAAGACCGTACACCTTGTCGCGCGCTGACTTGAACGGACACGACGATTGCGGCTGAGCAATGCTCGTGACTTTCAGGTCCACGCCCAGCGACGGGAAATCAATGCCTTCCGCCGAATTCCCTTGTTCAAATTGGAAGGACTTAGATAGGTAATCTCGAAAACCGTGTTCAACATATGTGCCTACCGCTTTTCCATCCGTAGTCCCGAACAGTTCAGGATGTAGCTGTTCAGAGACGATCTTCGTGAATTCGGCGGCGCTCTCGCGCAAGGCTTGGACGGTCAAGTCTGGTTTTGTCACTCTTCGCCGCTCCTTCGCTTTCGTCCGGTTTTGGCGGAGAGGGCGTAGGAGAGGGCTTCGATTTCGATGGCCATGTTCTCGTTGCGGACATGGACGCCTTTGGGGACGTGGATGGTGACGGGGGCGAAATTCAGGAAGCCCCTGACGCCGACTTGGACGAGGCGGTCAACCGCTTTTTGCGCGGCCAGCGCGGGCAGCGCGAGGACGGCGATCTTGATGTTCTCTTTTGCGACCAGCTCGTCGGCCCGGTCCAGATCAAAGACGGGGATGTCGTCGATCTTGGTGCCGCGCTTTTTGGGATCGCTGTCGAAGATGACGCGGAAGACGAAGCCCTGTTCGGCGAACTGCCGGAAGTGGATGAGGGCGGTACCGATGTTGCCGGCGCCGACGAGGCAGATATTCCATTGGCGGTTGAGGCCGAGGATATGGCTGATATTATAGTGGAGATCGTGGACGCTGTAACCGAGGCCGCGCCGACCGAAGGCCCCGAACATGGAGAGGTCCTTGCGGACCTGCGCCGAGGTGACTCCATTGTGGGTCGCGATCTCCTCCGAGGAGATCGTCGGCTTGTCGTGGAGAATGGAATGGTGCAGGGTACGGTAGTACTTGGAGAGCCGTTTGACGGTCGCGTCGGAGATTTTCGGCTCTTGCTGGACATCGCGCCGGCGGGCGGACCTGACGGACCGTGTGGCCTTCGCGGATTTCACGGGCTTGGCACTCCGAGCCGCTTTCGCGGTTTTGGCGATCTTTTTTCTCGGCGACATAGGTTTTTGGGGGGTAAATGTGGGAATAGTATCTATAGTCAGAGAAAACGCGAGCGCTGGTTATCCGCGCTGGCCCAGATGAGCGCGGATCACCTGTACGAGTACCTGGCCGAACTCCTGGATCTTGCGGTCACCGATTCCGGAGACGCGCGCCAGCTCGGTGAGGGATTTGGGGCGCGATCTTGCGAGTTCGCGCAGCGCGGCATCGTGCAAGATGACATAGGCGGGGACATGCCGTTGTTCAGCCAGATCTCGCCGAATCCTGCGCAATTTTTCGAAGAGCGCGCGATCCACTTCGTTCCACAGGGCATCCGTCGCAGCGGCGGGCAAGGCCTTGGGGGCGCTCTGCACGCGTTCGACGATGGTGGGCGCGGCGTCGCCGTTCAGAATCTGGCCGGCGGCCGGGCTTAGCGCACCATTTTAGTCTCCTCGTCTTTGAGGAGATAGCCTTGCTCGAGCAATTGCACAATCCAGTCGCGGACGGCTTCGCGGCGGAATCCGGTGATGGAGCGGAAGTATGTTGACTTGTCAAGACCGGCTTCGGCGATCCACGCGCTTCCGGCGCCGACGACGACTTCCATGGCGCGGCTGAGATAGCAGGGTTCAAGTTCGGCCACGGCGCCGAGCAGCTTGCGGGCGAACTCGCGGCATTCGTGAGGAGTGAACTCGCGTTTGGTTTCAAAGGTTGAGCTGAGGCCGAGGCACGAGTCGCAGGCGGCGCAGTTTTCGGTTTCATAGGGTTGGCCGAAGTAGCGGACGAGTGCGCGGTGGCGGCAGGACGAGGCCTGACAGAATTCGTGGATGTCTTCGAGCTTGCGCTTGGCGATTCGGTAAGCTTCACCGGTCAGGTCACGGAGGAAGTATTTCTGGGTGATGACGTCACTGCCGTTCCAGAGTAGCAGACACTCGGCTTCGAGGCCGTCGCGACCGGCGCGTCCGGATTCCTGTTGATAGTGCTCGATCGTCTTGGGCATGCCGGCGTGGATCACGAACCGGACGTTGGATTTGTCAATTCCCATGCCGAAGGCGACGGTGGAGACCATGAGTTCGACGTCGTCACGGATAAAGGCCTCCTGATTGCGCTTGCGCACCGCATCGGGCAGGCCAGCATGATAGGGCAGGGCGCGGTAGCCGCGTTTGGTGAGTGCGTCGCAGAGGGCTTCGGTATCGGCCCGTTTCAAGCAGTAGATGATGCCGGAATCCGAGCGGTGGCGCTCGATGCAATCGCAGACTTGTTCGAGGAGACTGCTGCGACGGACAATGCGATAGCTCAGATTGGGCCGGTCGAAGGAGCCGATCAGCACGACCGGGTTTTGCAGGCCGAGCTGGCTGATGATATCCTGTTGGACGTGCGGCGTCGCGGTGGCCGTGTAGGCATGTACGGCGGCTTCGGGGAACTGCTGTTTGAGCATGGCCAGTTCGCGATACTCGGGCCGGAAATCGTGTCCCCAACTGCTGATACAGTGGGCTTCATCGACGGCGAAGAAGGCGGGTCCGGCGGCTTTCAGCAGGCGGAGAAAGTCGGGGTTGACCAGCCGTTCGGGCGCGACATAGAGCAGCTTCTGTTTGCGCTCGGCGAGTTGCTGTTCGACCTCGAAGCGCTCGCTCGCGGATTGCGTGCTATTGTAGAAGGCCGCAGGGATGCCGCATTGGGTCAGTGCATCGACCTGATCCTTCATCAGCGCGATGAGGGGCGAGATGACGACGCCGAGCTGATCGCGAACCATGGCCGGGGCCTGATAGCAGATGGACTTTCCGCCGCCGGTAGGCATGACCACCAGCGAGTCATTGCCGAGCAGGACGCTGGACATGGCATCCTTTTGCAGCGGGCGGAAGGAGTCGTAACCCCAGTATTTTTTTAGAACGCTGAGTAAGTCGTGCATAGATTCACGCGCGTCGTAGCGGGGTGGCCGAACTGATTCCGGCAGGGAAGGAATCCCTGCTCGGCGAGGACTCGGGAATCAAGAACCCCCTATGGTCCCCCCTTGGAAGGGGGGACGGGGTGCGGACAAGATGAGGCTTGATTTGAACTCGCTTGGCTGTGCGTGATTCCGGCAGGGAAGGAAACCCTGCTCGGCCGAGAAGGGGAATCAAGAACCCCCCTATGGTCCCCCTTGGAAGGGGGGACGGGGTGCGGACAGGATTGACTGTGGACTCCGAACTCGTGGCTGATCGCAATTCCGGCAGGGAAGGAATCCCTGCTCGACGGAAGTAGGGGAAGGAATCCCGCCGCGGCGTGGGCTGGGACGTGAGGGATGTCGTGCATAAATTCACATGAAAGAATGAAGTTCGCGGCGTCCTCATTATCGTTTCGCCTGCGGCTTACATGGCGCCATCGCCGCGGATAACGGTCAGGATAGTACGGACGAGGATTCTCAGGTCGAGCCAGAGGTTCCAATTTTCGATATAGTAGAGATCGGCTTCGGTGCGGGCTTCGATGGTGGAGTCACTGCCGCGTAAGCCGTTGACCTGCGCCCAGCCGGTGAGTCCGGATTTCACCCGATGGCGATCGAGATATTGCGGAATCCGTTGGGAGAATTGTTCGACAAAGAACGGGCGTTCGGGTCGCGGACCGACGAGCGACATGTGGCCGCGGAAGACGCTCCAGATTTGCGGGAGTTCATCGAGCGACCAGCGGCGCAGGAAGCCGCCGATTCGGGTGTAGCGGGTATCGCCTTTGACGGCCCAGACGGGACCGCTCTTGGCTTCGGAGTCGGTGCGCATGGTGCGGAACTTAATGACGTCGAATTCGCTGCCGTCCATGCCGACGCGTGGCTGCCGATAGAAGATGGGTTTACCGCTGTCGAGATACACGATGGCGGCGATGAGGGCATAGAGCCAGCTAAAGCAGAGGAGGAAGATTGCCGCGAAGCCGAAGTCGGTCGCTCGCTTGACGATATATCGCCAGCCGGACATGGGAATGGTCTTCAACCGCAGAATGGGCCGTCCGCCGACTTCGGTGACCCGGATACGGGAGCGGGTAATCTCGATCGCGGCGGGGCAGTAGAGCAACTCGACGGTGATGCCTTCGGAAGCGCGCAGCACGTCATTCATGGCCTCTTCTTCGCCCGGCGGCGGAGCCATTACGATCAGATCGAGGTCGTGTTCGAAGACGAGGCTTTTGATGGCGGCGACCTCTCCCAGCGAGGGGGCATTGGCGATGGGGGGCTTGCCGATGGCGCCGACGAGTTCGAAGCCCTGCGCGCGGCCATGCTCGAAGTCATGCCAGAGTTTGGCGGCCACGTCACCGCGACCCCAGAGGGCGATTCGCTGCACGCCGATTCCGCGTTTGAACAGCATGGACTGCAATCGCTGGTAGATCGTGCGGGCGATGATCAGCGCGGGCATCATGAGCACGAGTGTCATGAGGAAGACGGCCCGCGAGTAGTCGAACTCGCGATAGAAGAAGATCCCCGCCATCACGACGCCCATACTCAGCAGGGAGCCGCGGATGATGCGCCCGACTTCCTGTTCGAGCGGGACGCGGAGCTTGGATGCGTAGCTACGGTAGGACCAGGAGACGAGGGTATAGATCAGGCCGAGCAGCAGACCGAACAGGGCATAGTTGCGGACTTTGGGCTGCCAGTCCGGCGGCAGCCAGTAATTCAGGTAGGAATAGAAGCGGATATAGTAGGACGTCAGTGCCGCGGCGACGACGGCGAGCATATCGACCAGGCTGGCGAAGGAGGGCAGCCAGAACGTGGTCAGCAATGCGCGTTCGCCCGGGCGGGTGGCGTGACGTTTCGACTTCACTTTGAGATTGCGCGTCATCGTCATGGAATTAGGAACAAGACAAGAGAACGGCGAAACCCGTCAAGCTTCCGGCAGGGTCTGGAGACCCGGCTCGGGGTGCATGCTTCGGACACCAGGGACTCTCGGCAAGGGCAGATTGCGTGGCCCGTTCCGACGGGGTGTGCAACCGCGTTGCGGAGCTTACGAAGCGGGCTGAGAATTGAAGACTTTCTCGAAGAGCTCCTTGCCGAGCTCCGCATCCATGCCTTTGACCAGTTCATACTGGAGCTTGGCTTCGCCGATGCGTCCATCAATGGCGTAAGCGATACAGAGGTTAAACTGCGCGTCGAGGTGTTCCGGGTTCAGGGCGACGCAGTTCTTCAGGGCTTCGATGGCGGGCGCGACATGTCCGAGCATGCCAAACATGATTCCCTGCCAGTAGTGGGCATCGGCGAAGTCGGCGCGGCGGCTGATGGAATCGCTGAAGGCGGTCAGGGCCTCTTCAAAGCGTTCGACTTCCTGCAGGCTGAGGCCGAGAAAGTAACGATGAAACGGGTTGTCGGGATCCCGCTCGATGGCCTTGGTGAAGGCCAGAATTGAGTCGTCGTACTTATGCAGCTTGGCCAGGATAATGCCGTGCTTGGCGTGAGCGTCGGCATGATCCGGGTGATGGTGAAGGTAGTGTTCCCAGGATTTGACGGACTCACGATATTGGCGGTTCATGCCGTAGGCCGAGGCGAGATAGTAGATCCAGGGATACTGCGCGGGTTCCAAGCTCACCGCATGTTCCAGCCGCGCGACGGCCTCGTTGAAGCGTTCGGTCATCAGATAGGCCCGTCCCAGTGCGAACTGCGCGTCGGCATCTTCAGGATTTTGTGCGGCGGCGGCTTCGAGTTCGGCGATCGCGAGGGACATGGAAGAGAAATTGGAAATTGAAAATCGAAAAATGAAGTTCCGATTCCTGAGGAGCCGGGAGGCCCCGCTCGGGGGTGCAGCATCCGACCCCCATCTATCTTCCCCCACTTCGTAGGGGAAGGACCCGATCTCCCCCCACACAGTGGGGGGACCAAGGGGGGTCGGATTCGGCTTTCAGCGTATTTTTAGAGCGTCATGGCGTGTTTGCGGTCGAGCTGGTCGATGGTGTGCTCGATAACGTGCGGGGGAAAGACGCCGTCGGCTTCGAAGACTTCACGGTCGCGTTTGAGGACGGCGGCGACTTCGTGGAAGCCTTTGGGAATGCGCATCACGTTGTCGTTCGCGGAGACATGTTCGGCTTCGGTCGTCGCGAGCAGTTTTCGTGGATCGGGCATGGCGCGCGCGGCGCACATGGTCTGCGCGATCCCCGCGAGCAGGAGTTGCGGATGGGCGGAGCCGTCGGAGAGGCGGAACTCGATGGTTTCGGGCGAGACGAGTCGGCCCTGTTCGTCGGTGGCCACGATGGGCAGTCTCACCAGCGCTTTACGGTTGTAGCGGCCCCAGGTCACGGAACTTGGGGCTTCCTTGGCTTGCGACAGTCGCAGGAACGAGGTGGATTCGCGATTGCCGAAGGCCATCAGCGTACCGCCGTAACGCACGAGTCCGGCGATCAGCCAGGTCGCGGACTCCGGCAGTTTGTTGTTTTCCTGGCCGATTTCGAGATGCTGAGTGTCAACCATCGGCGAGAAATGAAAATGCAAGCCGTTGCCGGGATGTCCCTGCTGCAACACGGGTTCGAGGGAGAGCCGCATGCTCGCGCGATAGGCGAGATTGCGCAGCACCCAATGCGTGAGCGTAACGGCGTAAGCGCTCTGCACGAGCGGCGCGAGTTGCAGCTCGATTTCGTGCTGCTCCCAGATGCGGTCCTCTTTTTCGCCGGTGGGGACATAGCCAACTTCGCTGTGGCCGTACTTGATGGCGACGCCCATTTCTGCGAGCGAGGTCAGCGCATCGCGGCGCAGGCTCTCGCCGAACACGAACGGCGCGGCGGAGTGATAGCCGCGGTCGGCGGCGCCGTAGAAATCTTCTTCGCCGGCTTTTTTGCCGAGGAAATATTCGACTTCGCCCAGTGCAGTCATCTCGACATTGGTGAGCGTCTTCAGCCGCGCGGCGGCTTTGCGCAGAATCGTGTCGGGGGATTCGGGCAGCGGTTTGCCGTCGCGACCATAGTGCGCGCAGAGAACACAGAGTGTGCCTTCGCGGAACGGGTCCATGAACGCGGTCGCGATTTGCGGACGGAGCACGATGTCGGACGCGCCGGGATTGATGCCCATCATGCCGAACAGGGAGGAGCCATCGCAGCGTTCGCCGCCGCTCAGCACATCGCGGAAATGATGCAGATCACGCGGGGCGAAGTCGAGCGTTTTCAGCCAGCCGTCGCCGCCGACGTGCATCAGCGCGACGAGGCGGATGCCGTATTCGCGGGCGAGCGCGACCAGATCATCGGCTTGCCACAGCGCGGCGGGCTTGTTCAGCAGACGTTCGAGCAGCGGCGCGGGCCAGTGCGCGGGTTCGGAGTCGTCGAGGAGGTTTGTCATGTAGTATTGTTGATTCGCTTCGCACGTCCCCCTTGCGAAAAACGGATTGTTTCACAGCAGAAATCCAACCTGTGAACGAATGCTTTGAGGACAGTGAAGTCGGTTATCGCCATCCCAGACAAGAAGAATCCCACGATCTTCGACAACATAGTCTGCCATCCATTGCAGTGGCTCATTGATTTGCTCTTCAAGCACGAGCACGAGCTTAGCACGTGGCGCTCGTTGAAGATAACGATACTCGAATAACTGAGATATACCACGCCGAATTTGAGCATGCATATTACTAACAGTGGATGATTTCATCTCGAAGATGTAATCCTGATTTCCTATACGAGCGGCCATATCTACAAATCGATTGGATCTCGGCATAGCTCCGGACGCTCGGACCTTGGACGCAACCAAATTGGTTAACATCCGATGCCTTGTGTTAGCCCTATCTCGTTTGGCTTCATCAACAAAGTACTCGATAACCCTGTTTGATTTCTCTGTCAATGCGGCCAAGTCCCTATACTCTTGGAGATCGTAGTTGCGCGGCAGAATGGGCTCGCTTACGTCATTATAGCAAATAAGGGTGACATGCTCTGGGAGCTGTCCGAATACAAGATGATTTCCGACAGCACGGAGCATGTCAACCGCTTTCAGCCAGTTTATGACTGTGTTCACTCGTCGGGGCAACATTGATGCACCGGTACTAACTGTGATCTCACGCATAAAATTGGTCAGTTCCATCCGAGTGACATTTTGTTTGGCTTCAAGAAAGGGCAGAACTCGTTGAATCAGTCGAGCTGACAAGATGGCATTCGCTAAGAGGACCTGCCGTTGTTGGTTTGATGCCGCAACATACTGAGCGCCCCTGCGTGTCAGGACCGAATGATTGTCATGATTCTGTATGAAGCCAAGTATTTCCGCTGCGCGGCGATAGTAACGCCCCTGCCTTTCGACCATACCAATTTCCGAGGATAGTTCCTGATACGAATTTCTTCCTGAGTGAACGCCCTCCACAACCCTAAGAACCGAGCTTAGGTTGTCTGCTTGTGGTATGTCTTCAGTTTTGAACTTCATTATTCGGCTACAAAGAGATATTCTCTTGCCTTGTTGTTATTGTCCCCGACCCTGTGCCTGTGGTTTCCATGATAGTATGTAACGTCCTTCTCGTGAACACCTACACTTCCCTTCACTTCTCTCAGCAAGTCGAACATTGTCTTCTTATCGGGGATGCAGTTTGATGAATATGATACGACAAGCGTGGACTTCTTGAAATGGTCAAACAACCGACGAAACGCTGAAGCCGCAGAGCGCCGATCGGAGAATGCTGTTTTGTAGGACGCAAATTTCCTGGTTGTGGTGCTTTGCAGGATATGCAACCCTTCCCAATAGCGACAATATCCTTCGACAAAGTGGTAACGGCGAGTATAGTCGCAATCGGAAAATGGGCTGACATAAGGTGTGTCGATATACACGAGGTCGAATCCTCTCGGATCTAATTCGAATACGTCAGAACAAAGCGCTTTGTTTCTCTGTCCATTAGAGAAGACGGCCAAGTTATAGTCACTTACGGCGGCGAGGAACTGTTCTTTCATGGAGAGTTGAAGGTCACGCCTGCCATCCCAGCCTTTCTTGCCCGTGAACGTAAATATTCCGCGCGGTCTCTTCTTCATGCAAGCGCGACAAGCCGCCGCAAGCGCGATGGAGCGTACCAGTGGTGATCTTGTCAAGCGAATATTTGCATACAAGTTGTCAAGGAACTCGGAGTCTCGTTCATCGAAGTACAGACCAGCAAAATTATCTCTCACAAGTGTACCGGAATGAGGATTAATGGCGAGCAAATGAATCAAATCAATGTCACTAACAAGCGTGCCGCTATTTTGAATTGTAGCTTTAGCCGTGTGGTAAGCAAAATGCAAGAAATCATTTGATGTCACTCGTGCACCCATTGCCTTGAGCATGTATCCAACGCAAGCGGTCCCAGAGAATGCATCAAGCGCGGTTCGAAATTTTAGCTTTTGGACATGACGCTGGATCCACGGAAGGAGTCGCTGCTTGCTTCCCATGTATTTGGTTTCCGGGAATCGAGCGGCAACGCCGCGAACCAAGTCCAATTTCAACGCCTCTTGCGTGATCATACGGTCATGCGACTAATGTCGTAGTTGGCTATCAACAGCTCGCGCACGATTCCCCGCCCACCAACCTTACAATTGATGGCCCGCGGTGCGTACACGGTCACTTGCCAGAACTCTTTGTACAAGTTCGCAATAAATTCAGTATATGAATTGCTAAGCAAGACAAAGCACCCTCGCGCAGTCAGCAACGCCAGCATCTCCGCTAGCCTGATGTGATCCTCGACTCCAAACTGCTCTTTTGTATATCTCTTGAAATCTGCGTACTGACTCACTGGGAGGTATGGAGGATCCAAGTATACAAAATCCCCGCGTTCTGCCGTGTCCAATAGTAGATCGTAGAAATCACCGCACGCAATCGTTGCGCGTTGAAGTGCTCGACTTGCGCGGAGTATCGTGACTTCATCGACAACATTGACAACGCGTGCGCCTCCATAGGGCGTATTGAACTGACCGAATCGGTTTACTCTATACAGTCCATTGAAGCAAGTCTTGTTGAGGTAGATCAGACGTGCTGCTCGACTCAGAGAATCAAGCTCGTTGGGATCCAATTGACGTATCTCGTAGTATTCGACGGAACTAACAGGCACATCTTGAAGAATCTCGATCAATTGCTTAGCCCTTGTCTTGACAACCCTGTAGCAGTTGACAAGCTCAGCATTAGAATCGGCGAGAAGGGCAGCATCGGGTGCCAAATCAAAAAACAGTGCACCGCCCCCGACAAATGGTTCCACATATTTGTTAAATCGCGGCGGAAAGCATTTTCGAAGCGTTGGTAACAGCGCGGACTTGCCACCTGCCCACTTGAGAAAGGGTTTGGTTCTTGGTGACGGCGTAGCAACTGCATCTTCATCATGATGTCCCATTACATGCACGAGTTCGTAGTCCGTTCTCTTCATTCTATAGTCAATTTGTGCGTTGCGCATGAAACATTGCACACTCAAGGGAAACACAATTCCTGCTCGACGAAAAGCGGCGCTACATCCTTCGTCCGACGAACAGCCGGGCGGTGATGGCGACTGTCGCACCGAGGATGATCCAAAGGGTGGAATGCGGCACCTGCGCGAGGACGATCACGAGAAACACGGCGAGGATGGCGAAGACAATCCAGCCGATGGTTTCGAGCTTCCAGACGGGGTTGCTGATGTCGAAGCGTTTCATGAGGGGACTCCAATTCCGTCCGGGCGGGGACGCCCGGCTCGGCGAAGGTGGCAGCGGCACTACTTCACGAGACCGCTGTCGAGCAAAGACTGCGCGGCCTCCATCGCGTAGTCAGGGTCTCGTCGGGTAAGTTCTCGCAGGAGCTCGTCGGATTCCGGCTGGCGACCTTCCTGTCTGTGGAGAATGGCCATGAGGTAGATGGCCTCGGAGTTGGTCGGATTCAGACGGTAAGCCGCGCGGACATGCGCAGTCCAAGTTTGCTCGTCCTCGTTCCGCATCGCAATGCGGGCAAGTCCGAGCTCGGCATCGGCGGGTGCGGCGGTCAGCTTGCGTGCCTGCTCGAATGTAGTTCGCGCGCGGTCAAGATCATTGGCTTCGAGAAATCCGCGTCCGACATTCAGGAACATGTCATAGGAATGCGGGAACTTCCCGAGCAGCTCGTCGAACCTGCGCACGGCCTCATTGGGGTCCGGCGGCAAGGAGCGCAGGTAGGAGAGCGCATACACGAAAGCGGCGCTTTCGTGGTGCGGGCGTCGGCTCAAGATCCGCTCGAAGCAGTGACGGGCGGCTTCCGCGTCGAAGGCCTCGAGTTGCGCGCTCCCGGCCCTCATCTGCAATTCATCGTCGTCGGGCGCGAGATCGGCGGCTTTCTGAAATGCGTCCGCCGCGCTGACGACTTCATCGAGGTCCATTAACACTTCGCCGTAGGCGTACCATGTCTCGACGCGGTCGGGCTGCAATTCCGTGGCGCGGACAAAGGCCTTTTCGGCGCGCTCGAGATCACCAGTCTGATGGCAGGCGATGCCCAACGCGGTCCACGCTCCGAAGTGCTCGGGCTCAATCCTGACGGCTTTCTTCAGCACCTCAACCGTCGCCGCCCAGCGTTCTTGATCGCCATACATCGTGCCCAGCATGTACAGCGGCTCGACGCGGTCCGCGCATAACCGCGCCGCCTCTTGCAGCGCTTTGATCGCCTGCCCGAAGCGCTCGTAATGCAGATGATCACGCGCGCTGGACATCGCCGCTTCGTACTTCGCCTCGCGGGCTTGTTTACTGAGCATGGATCATCGCCTCCTTCCGGGATCTGACGTGAGCGATCATCTCTCATTTCTCATCTATTCGCCGTTGGCTTCGATCAGTTCGCCGGTTTCGTCTTCGTCCTTGACGACTTTGGCAAGGGCGCTGAGTTTGTCTCCGGCGTCCAGTTTGATCAGGCGGACCCCCTGCGTGACGCGGCCCATTTCGCGGATGTCGGCCATACTCTGGCGGATCACGACACCGTTGGTGGTGATGATGATCAGGTCATCGTTTTCGGTGACCTCTTTCATGGCCACGAGCTGTCCGGTTTTGGGCGTGGTCTTGATCGTGAGCACGCCCTGCGCGCCGCGCTTGGTCATGCGGTAATCTTCGCTGGCGACGCGCTTGCCGTAGCCGAGTTCGCTGACGGCGAGAATACTCGCGCCTTCGTGGGCGACGATCATGCCGATGGCGCGCGCCGCGCCCTTCAGCAGCACCCCGCGCACGCCCATGGCATTGCGGCCCATCGGGCGGACATCGGTTTCGGTGAAGCGCACGGCCTTGCCTTCGTTGGTGCCGATGATGACTTCATTCTGACCGTTCGTGATCGCGGCTTCGATGAGTTCGTCACCTTCTTCGATGTTGATCGCAATGAT
Source organism: candidate division KSB1 bacterium (assembly GCA_016214895.1). Lineage (NCBI taxonomy): Bacteria > Pseudomonadati > Candidatus Zhuqueibacterota bacterium. The sequence goes on along the minus strand of JACRMR010000017.1, from coordinate 103,403 downwards.
ACCGTTGGAGCGCGGGTTGGAGAAATCGGAGAGCGCCGTCTTCTTGACCGTGCCGTTCTTCGTACACATGAGCACATAGCGGTCTTCGGCGAAATCCTTGACGGTGACGAACGCGCGCACGTTCTCCTCGGCGGAACGTTCGATCAGATTCACGAGCGCCTTGCCGCGCGTACCGCGGCCGAGCTGCGGAATCTGATAGACTTTGAGCCAGTAGCAGCGGCCCTTGTCGGTGAAGAACAGGATGTAGTCGTGCGTCGAGGCCACGAACAGATGTTCGATGAAGTCCTCTTCCTTGGTGGTCGCACCCTGCGAGCCGCGGCCACCGCGGCCCTGCTTGCGGAAGCCGGAGACGGGGAAGCGCTTGACGTAGCCGGAGTGGGAGATCGTGACGACCATCTCTTCGGGGGCGATCAAGTCTTCGATGGAAACTTCGGCCGTATCTTCGACGATTTCGGTGCGGCGATTGTCGCCGTACTTGTCGCGGACCTCTTCGAGTTCCTGCCGGATCAGCTTCATCCGCAAGTCCTTGGACTCGACGAGCGCGGTGAGGTGATCAATGCGCGCGCGCAGTTCGCGGATTTCATCGGCGAGCTTTTGCCGTTCAAGTCCGGTCAGGCGCGACAGGCGCATATCGAGAATTGCCTTGGCCTGGCGCTCGGAGAGCTGGAAGGCCGCTTGCAGTTCCGCCGACGCCACCTCGGTGGACGACGCATTGCGGATGATGTGGATGACCTCATCGATATTGTCCAGCGCGATCTGCAGGCCTTCCAGAATGTGCATGCGGTCGCGGGCTTCCTTCAGCTCGAACATTGCGCGGCGCAGCACGACCGAGTGGCGGTGTTCGAGATAGGCATCAATCACCTGCCGCAGATCGAGAACTTTCGGCTGGCCGTGCACGAGCGCGAGCATGATGACGCCGAACGTTTCCTGCATCGGCGTATGTTTGAAGAGCTGCGACAGGACGACATCGGGCATGGCTTCGCGCTTGAGTTCGAGCACGAGCCGCATGCCATCGCGGTCCGATTCGTCGCGGATATCGGCGACGCCTTCGATCTTCTTGTCATTCACCATCGAGACGATGGTTTCGATCAGGCGTGTCTTGTTGACCTGATAGGGGATCTCGGTAATGACGATTTTGGTGCGGCCCGAGGCTTTGGCGGGCTCTTCGACGTTGGCTTTGGCGCGCACGGTGATGCGGCCGCGGCCCGTGGTGTAGGCTTCATAGACGCCGTTCTTGCCGTAGATGATGCCGCCGGTAGGGAAGTCCGGCGCGATCACATGCTGCATCAGCTCCTGTACGTTGATGACCGGGTTCTCGATCATCGCGATACAGGCGTTGACGACTTCGCGCAGGTTGTGTGGCGGAATACGCGTGGCCATGCCGACGGCGATGCCGTCGGAGCCGTTGATCAGCAGGTTCGGCACCTTCGCCGGGAGCACGCTGGGAATCTGCATCGTCTCATCGTAGTTGGGGACGAAGTCGACGGTTTCCTTGTCGATATCGGCGAGCATCTCTTCGGCGAGGCGGGCCATGCGCGCTTCGGTGTACCGCATCGCCGCGGCAGAGTCGCCGTCGATGGAGCCGAAGTTGCCCTGGCCATCGACGAGCGGGTAGCGCAGGGAGAAGTCCTGCTCCATGCGCACGAGCGTGTCATAGATCGCGGCGTCGCCGTGGGGGTGGAACTTACCCATGACGTCGCCGACGATGCGCGCGCATTTTTTGTAGGGCCGTCCGGCGCCGAGGCCGAGCTCCATCATGCCGTAGAGGATGCGGCGGTGGACGGGCTTGAGGCCGTCGCGCACGTCGGGCAGCGCGCGCGAGACGATCACGGACATCGAGTAATTGATATACGACGTCCGCATTTCTTCTTCGATATTCTGTGGCAGCACACGTTCGCTGCCATTGCCATTGCCGAGCGGCAAATGGAGGTCGTCAGTTTTCTTGGGCATTTATCTCAAACTTGATGAATTGTGATCGGTTAACATCCGTGCGCTTCGGAGCTACTGCATCAAACGCTTATATATGACATCACTTCGGAGAAGATCATTGAGTCGGCCCGCGTCTGGTTCGCGTTGAGAAGGACGAACCCTGATCTCAAAATCCGGATTGTGAACATCTTTGGGGTCAAAAAAGACCGGTCCAAGCCCAACAATGCCGCACAACAGTTCAATCGTTGTCTTGTCGGCTGGCGTAGTCGTGTTGGGCAAGACCAAGTAGACCTTATGACTGAACAAAAGATACGAGCACGCCTGGCCAAATGCTGTGATCGGCTCTGATGGATCGAGCTTTATCTCGGCAGACACAAACGCCGCGATCTCTCCCTGCTTATAAATGCCTCGATGATCAACGCGGTACACGCCTATGACGTCAGGTGTTCCCCATTTTCGACCAAGAACATTGCCGCCGAGGGTCTCAGCCCTTGTGCACTCCAACACATCGTTAACGAGCCATTCAGCGAAGGGCTTATAGAAGTCACCCTCCAAAGTCTTAGGACCCTTCGCCGGTGGCGACAGCCGAGCTCCATCAGCAACTGGCGAGTCCTTCAGGGCTGCCAACGACCAGAAACCGTATTCGCCACGAACAATTTGCTTCTTCTGGCCCAAACCGTTAATGGTGCCATTCATGGTGTTCGGGTTCAGCTCCGGATGTCGAAGTCGAAGCGCATGAATAATTTCGGACCGTCTCCTTTGCCCATCTTTGAGCAGATTGAGCACGAGTTTCTCTATAGTCGCCACCTTTCCCGTCTTAGTTGTGGACTTGGTGGCCGGAACTCCGGCCCGCTTCTTCTGGCGATCACCAACCTTGCTTAGCTCCCACCACCCACGCCGAGGTGACTTGATCTGCCGACGTTCCTTGAGCGCGTGAATCTGTCCTGTCAACGTGTTCATGTTTGCGTCGGCAAGCTGTTTCTTCACGGCAGTCGCGATTTGCGCTTTCGAGGCGGGACCGCCCTTTAGGACGCGTAGGACGGCGGCCTCGATGGCTTGGGTCAAATTCCGAGATTGAGACATTTGAATATGTGTGTGACGTTCTTGGTCAGCCGCATCTTGCTTCGTGTCGATGCTGACTGGCAACGAATCCGAGCGCATGTCCATGCGGCGCTACGGTGTGATTGTAGTTGGCCACCGGCATTGATGGCATCCCGCGCGTTACCCGAGCGTATATCCAAGCGGCGCTACGGGAAACGGGATACTTCACGGCGGATCGCGCACGGCTGTGCGGCGCTACGGTTACGGTATGCTTCACGGCAGATCGCGCACGGCTGTGCGGCGCTACGGTTACGGTATGCTTCACGGCGGATCGCGCACGGCTGTGCGGCGCTACGGTTACGGTATGCTTTCCGGCAGATCGCGCACGGCTGTGCGGCGCTACGGTTACGGTATGCTTCACGGCAGATCGCGCACGGCTGTGCGGCGCTACGGTTACGGTATGCTTCACGGCAGATCGCGCACGGCTGTGCGGCGCTACGGGTGGGGGTGCTCGTCGTCAAGCTCCCACTGGAGCGGGTTGTTTGTAATGTACTCTTGCTGGCGCAGCAGATCGGCGCCGTTGCGGATGACATGCTCGTAGAATTTGGGCTGCCAGACCGGTTGTCCCGGTGTGCCGCGCAATTCGTTGATGCGCTTGGTCGTCGCAGCTTTGAATCCCGCGATCATGGAACTAATCGAGCGTTTGGCCCGATCACGAGGCCCACGCGGTAGCGCCGCACAGCCGTGCGCGATCTGCTCGGTGCCGTGCGCGATCTGCTCTGACTCCATCAAAATGACGATCCCGTGAAGATGATTCGGCATAAGACAGAACACATCCAGCATGAGTCCCGGTCTCAACACGGGCGATTTCATCCATTCACGCAAGACGACCAAGCCATATTCACTTGCGATCATCTGCCCGTCCTCGATCCGGCCAAACAACGGCGTGCGGTCGTGTGAAACCACGGTGATGGCGTAGCCGCCTGCCTCGCTGTAGTGCAGATACGGCAAGCGCACCGTACCGTTGTAGCGTTTAGGTTGGCTTGTGTCGTTCATCGGTGTTCCGCGAGCAGATCGCGCACGGCTGTGCGGCGCTACTTCAGCAACAGCAATTTGTGCGTAGTTAGCGACTCGGGCGTTTGCAGCCGCGCGAAGTAGAGGCCGCTGGGGAGGTGCGCGCCGTTGAAGCTGAAGCGGTGCTGGCCGGCGGACAGCGCGCCATCGGCGAGGATGGTGACGAGGCGGCCTTGCACGTCGTAGATCGCCAGCGTTGCGGTCATCTCCATGGGCAGCGTCAGCGTGATCGCGGTCTCCGGGTTAAACGGGTTGGGCGCGATCACGCATTCGGGAATCATAGCGGGCATGGGCCTGGCAATCACGTTGGGAGACGGCGGCTCAAACTGCACGGTACAGGGCGGCGCACAGGTCAGAGCCGATTCGCCGAAGTGGTTGTACGCGCTCACGCAATAGGTGTTGACCACTCCAGGCACGGACTGCCAGTCATAGAAGGGAAACATGGCCGGACTGGGGAAGCTGGCAAAGAACTCCCCGTTGCGGTAGGCGTGATAACCGCTCACATCGTACCCGTCATGAACAAAGCGGATGGCCACCAACACGGTATCGCAATCCACGGTGACGGACGACGGCGACGCGGGCGGCTGGGCTTGCGCGCACGGGATATCGTAGCACTGCCACGCCCCCGGAGTCACGGCCATGGTGCCGCCGCCGTTGCTCGACAAATACGATCCCGCCACCCAGCAGCAGGCGCCGGAGTTGATCAGCAGATAATAGTATCCCGGCGATAGCATGCGGTCCGGCGCGGGTGTCCATTGGCAATTCCACGGCGGCCGTCCCGCGCCCGCGCCGAACTCGAAGCACGCGACTACGGTGTCGGCATCACTGACCTCGTTACTGTCGAGATCATGCCAGAGGCAGATCGGTGTGCCAAGCGGCAGTTGCAGCGGATAGTCGCAGGGGCAGCCGACGCTTTGCATACAGTCGGTGAACCAGGCGGCCATGGTGTTGAACGGCCGCGCGAAACAACGCGCCGGGACACATTCCCAACCGGACAGCTCGATGTGGTTATATCCGTTGGCCAGCGGGAACTCGTCGGAAATCCAGCAGCAGCTATCGGAGCCCGCGACGCGGACGTAGAACATCAGGGGTCCGTCGGGGACCGGCCCGAACGGCAGCCACGCGCAGGAGCAGCCTTCCGCGATGTATTGGCAGTACTCGACGGCGGCATAGGTGTCGTCCAGTGCATCCGGGCCGTTGAGGTTCACATCCTGCATGACGTAGGCCGTCGTATGACCGATCAGCGGTCCTTCGGTTCCGCACGGGCAGTGCAGCGCTTCGTCGATTTCGCAGAGCGAGATATTGATCCACGCATTCGCGGGACGAGAGAACATGGACAAAAGCAGGGCGAGCAAAATTACGATAGCACTTTTCATGACCGGAGCTCCCATCAGCAAACGACCGGTAGTTAGCTCGTCTCGGGCGGCACAAGCGGTTCGAGCAGGCGGATGAGTTCGGGGATGTCAACCTGAATGGTCTCCCACAACAGCGCGTAATTGACCTTTTTGTATTGGTGGGCAATCACGTTGCGGGTGTCAATCATCCAGCGCCAGGGCAACTCAGGGTGAGCCGCGCGAAATTCGGGCGACAGTCCTTTGACAGCGGTTCCCAGAATTTCGAAGGACCGCTCAACGGCCTTCGTTGTCCGAACGTCTTGCACGAATTCCCCATAGCTCATGCCATCGACAAGCTCGAGCAGAATGCGGGCCTCGTTCAGCAGGTCCAGCAGATAGGCCGGATCAGTGAGCATAGTAACGGGCTGCGCCGGCGAGGATGCTGCGGCGGCGGATATAGTTGTCCATACGCTCGACATCGGGGCGCGTCACCAGATCAACGCTGCGACCGAAGGTCCGACGCAGCTCGTCCTCCATCTCGAACCAATGTGACATGCGCCACTTCGCCTCCGGCGCAAACGTGACCATCACGTCCACGTCGCTGTCGGGACGGAAGTCATCGGTGAGGACGGAGCCGAAAAAGGCGAACTCGACGATCTGCCATTTCTGACAGAAGGCGACGATCTGTTCGCGGTTGACGGGGATACGGGGTTCCATGAGCGCTACGGGTGTTTCCGGCAATAGACGATATAATCCGTCGGGATCACTTCGAAGCCGGCGGTGTGCATGAGCATGGCGATCTGGCCGCGATGATGGACGGAGTGCGAGTGCAGCTGGGTCAGGATGTCGATCACGCGGAAGGTGACCGGCTCGCCCTTGGCGGAGGCTACGGTCACGCTCTGCTCTTCGACGAGTTCGGGCAGTTCGCCGATGAACGTCGCCCAGCCGCGAGCGTATTCCTCGTTCAGCCGGCGGCACTCCTCGCCGCTGAACTTGGGCCACCACACGAAATTCGCGCCCTCACCGCCGGTCAGCCGCAGCGTCCAGAACAGGTGCGCGGAGAGCATATGCGGAATCAGTTCGCGCAGCCGCGACGGGAGCTCGGCCCGGCGTTGCATTTCGTCGATCAGTTGCCGGTTCGCCCACTCCTCGTGCGCGAACAATTTGAGTAGATAGTCTTTCACGGGGTTTTCTGCTCCAGCGTCTTGTACCAGTTGAAGCCTTCGTTCCTGAGCGCCTTGACGATGTAGATGATCTGCCCGGTATGATAGGAGAAGTGCTCGGCCACGTGAAAGATGTCATCCATCAGTATGACGTCTTTGCCCTGAATCGTGCGGCGTTCGAGCAGCTTGGCCGGATCACCGTTCATGAGCACCTCATGCGCTTCGTTCACGGTCTGCTCAAGTTTGGCGAGCAGTGCCTCGCCACTTGGTCCGCCGTCCGCGGCGAACTCGGCATCCCGCGCGCGTTCCTGTGTGCCGCCGCCGACTCCGCCGATGATATGCTGCCGGACGTTGCCGTTCAGATGCAGCAGCAGATTGCCGATGCTATTCGAGGCCGATCCGGGTCGTTGCCAGAGTTCAGCGTACGTAAGCCGGTTCACCGCTTCGCGGAGCTTGGGAAAGTTGTAGTCGCGCAGCTGCCAGGCCGAGACGGCAAGGAACTGTCGGGCAGCGGAGTCAGCGGTCGTGTTGGGGGTCCATTTCATGGAAGAGAAAGATGATCGATGATAGATAATAGATGAAGCAGATGAGTACTATCCTTCGACCTCATCTATCATCTATCATGCTTCATCTCTAATAGTTGAACTCGTCTTTGGCTTTGCTGGCGGGGGAGACGAAGCGGAAGTTGGTATAGACTTCTTTGCCGTCCACATCGGCATAGACACCGATCGAGCCCTTGTCGCCGGGATTGGTTTCGAGCAGACGGTTGAACGCAACTTCGGCGGCGCGGATCATATTTGCGTAGCCTTTGGTTTCGATCAGGTTTTGCAGATGCGCGATGATCTGCTGCTTGCTCTTGGCCTTGGCGATGGCGTCGCAGTAGGCATCCCAGTTGACGTCCTGCACGGGCTGCCAACCGGGCTTGATCTTGCTATCTGGCATGGTTCCTCTGTGATTAAGTATGACGTATGAAATATGAACTATGAAGCGGTCGAAGTGGACGGAAAGCCGGTTCGGCTTCATCCTTCATAGTTCATACTTCATGTTTTCTCCCGGACTTCATCCGGATAATCCCGGTAGAGAGCGCGGTCGGACCGAAACCGAGCTTGCGCCGCGTCAGCCGCCAGCTCGCGATCTCGTTTCGCGATCTCAGGTGGCTCGGATCTTTATTCACGGCCTCGCAGAACACCCGTTCCTTAACACCGGGCGGCGGGTTAGAACCAGCGTTGGCGGGGGTTCACAACTCCGACAAGACTCTGTCGATTTGTCTCACCAGTTTGGGGACATCTGACTTTGCCGTCTTCCAAACCTCTTCATAGTCGATATCGCGATATTCATGCACAAGTCGATTACGCATGCCGGAGATTTTGTGCCATGGGATGTTAGAAAACCGCTCTTTCGTTTGGTCGCTAATAATTCTGGCCGCTTCACCCATGATCGTGATTTGTCGCATCACAATATCCTGAATGTCGGGGTTGGCGAGAAAGTCAGCGAGCGAGACATTGTTTGTCTTCGTGGCGATCCGATTTCCGGCATCCAAGATATCCCGCAAGTATGCTCTATCTCGATCCATAGATCGTCTGTGCCGAGGAAAGAATTGCCTGCCTGCGGTACGGGTTCTTGCTTCGCTCCACGGATTTTCGCAGCAGAAGATCAACCTTGCGGCCGAAGATCTCTTTCAGCTCATCTTCCATATCAACGAGGTCGAACAGACTGTAGTCCGTGCCTTGCTCGAACGCGAGGAGCACATCCACGTCGCTATTCGGACCGAAGTCGTCACGCAGAACGGATCCAAAGAGCGCGAACTCGCTGACCTTCCATTTCAGGCAGAAGGCATCAAGCTTGGCTTGGTCAACGGGCAGCTTTGGATTTGGCATTTTCATGGACATTCGTTTTGGGCAGAGCGCCCCAGATTAAACCAGAGATGGTAGCGGTTCACTCGATCTTGTCCCGCTTCGCGATATTGTGGCGTTCGCAAAGTAGCTGGACATTGCTCGCACTGCGCGAGGAACCGCCCTTCGAGAATGGAATGATGTGGTCAAAATGCAGGTTGTCTGTGGCGCCACAGGTCACACATTGCCCTTTGTCTCGTTTCCAGACTTCAGCCTTCACGCGAGACGGAATGAGCCGCACGTGATCCAAGTCAACGGTCTCATGTTGATTACCAAGCACAGCATCCTCGGCGAGTTCAAGTTCGAATTTGAATACACTGCGGCCGCCGCTTTTCTCTCTCCGCGAATCAGTCAAACGAAATAGGCCATTGTCGGTCCAAATTCCGGCTCGAATCTTTTCGTAAACGCGCACGAGCTCAGCTTCACGTTTTCCAGATTTGAAGTCTTGTGCCGCTTTGTGAAACAGTCCGTTCTGGGTCAATCCACCGGACGGGGTAAGTTCGGGCTGGTCGACGCTTTTCGGACTTGGACCATCCTTCAAGCGTGGAATATCGTGACCTTCATATAGCAGAATTCGCCCGCTATCAAGAATCCGATCTGAATAGGGCGCATTGGCACGTAAGGACATCAATATGACCGAGTAGTGGGCGTTCAGGCGGAAGTTCATGCCACGCTGCATGGTCTGTTGACCTTCATTGCCACACATTTCGTAATACGAGAGAATCCTATTTGCTCGTGAATTCAAAGCTTTATACGTCGCTGCAATCAATTGTACGTGTGGTACCGCACCCCGCCTCTACCCCTTCCCTTCGCCCCTCCGCTCTTCCATGTACCGGGCGATCTCCTTACCATCCGCGTCGCCGTGAGCTTTGAGGTGAGCGATCACGCCGTCGCGGTCCTTGGCGGTGCGGTTTTGGTTGAGCTTGAACTTGCCTTCGATGCGCGCGACTTCGAGTTCGAGGCCCACGATGTGCGGATAGAGGCTCTGGATGAACTGCGGGTCGGCCTGTTCGAGCGTCCACGGCGGGACGAGCCGGGATTCGTACTTCTCGATCAGGCGGCGCAGCAGTTTTTCGAGCCAGACCGGGTCCGTGTGCAGCCGCACGACGCCGTACACGTGCGCGGTGACGTAATTCCAGGTCGGCGCGACCTCGCGTCTCGTGTCGTACCAGCTCGGCGAAACATAACCGTGCGGACCGTGGAAGATGGCGAGTACGCTCTGACTCTCCAGACTTCGCCACTGCGGATTGCTGACGGCGATGTGGCCTTCGAGCACACGCGAGCCATCGGAGCGAACGGTCAGCAGCAACGGCAGCGGAGTAGCGAACGGTTCAGCTTTGTGCTGGCTGACCAGCGTGGCGAAGCTGTGCTCATGGATGAACTGATCGAGCACCTGCTCGCGGGATTCCACGAAGTCGGGTCTTTGATACATGGGAAGTCGGTTGGCGGAATGGCGCTGGTCGCAGACGCGGCCAGCAGGAATCCGGCGCCGCGGCGGAACGCTTCGGAGCGTTCCCGGGCCGCAAGCAGTCATCCGGTGGAGTCGAGATTCGAAATAGCGAAGCAGAATAATGTTTCGGCTACGATTCCAGCAACCATACGGAGACATAAACCGACTCGGCGGGCGAACTCAGGCTTCGCTGCCGTGAGGTGCTCGTGCTGCGGCAGTCAACGACGACCGGCCGCGGCACCATCCTATAGAACATACTGGCCCCACGTGAGCAGAACCAGCGGCACCACGACCGCCGCGACGACATCGAGGGCGAAGCCGTAGCGGATCATGTGCGTGATCGGAACCAGACCGGAGCCATACACGATGGCATTGGGCGGCGTGGAGACCGGTAGCAAGAAGGCCATCGAGGCGCCCATGCAGGCGCCGATCGCGGGGATCACGGGATTGACGCCACACTCCACCGACATGGCCAGCGCGACGGGGATGATCACGTTCGCGGAGGCGGTGTTGGAGGTGAATTCGGTCAGGATGATCCCGATTCCCGTGAACAAGAACGTGAGCGCGGCCAGCGACTGGGCTCCGGTCAGGGATTGCAGACTGTGCCCGATCGCGTCGGCAAGTCCCGTTGTGAACATCAGCCCGCCCAGCGACAACCCGCCGCCGAAGAGCAGAATCGTGCCCCAGTCGATATCCGCCGCCTGCCGCCAGTTCAACGTGAATTCGCGCTGTTTCCAATTGACCGGAAGCACAAACAGCAGCGTTGCGCCGATCAGCGCCACGATCGACTCGGGCAGGTGTCCGCTCAACCATTTGGCGGTGTTGCTCTCCGGTCCGGCGATAATCACGACGACACCGGGGACGATCCAGAGCAAGGCGGTAAGGATGAAGGCGGTGGCCGCATTTCGCTCGCCGCGGCGCAGCGGACCGAGCTCGCGCAGTTGATCGGCAATCCAACGGTTGAAGTTCTCGATGCGCGGGAAATCGGCGGCGGCCTTGCGCCCGACGTGCCAGTAAAGCACGACAAAGAGCAGAATGATCACCGGCGCCGCGAGCAGCATCCACTGGAAGAAACCGATGTGAATGCCAGTGGCCTGCTCGATCAGGCCGAGACCGATCAAATTGGGCGGTGTGCCGACGGGAGTGCCGAGTCCGCCCAGCGAGGAGGAATAGGCGCACATCAGCAGCATGCCGGAGGCGTACACGGTGGGTCCGGCGCTGGCGCCCTTCTTGCGGGACAGCGCGGCGAACAGACTGAGACCGATGGGGTACATCATCGCGGTAGTGGCCGTGTTCGAGAGCCACATCGAAATCACCAGCGTGACGCCGGAAAATGCGATCAGAATCCGCGCCGGATGCGGGCCGACCCATTTGTGCGCGAGGATAGAGACGGCAATGCGGCGGTCAAGGCCGTGTACAGACAATCCCTGTGCGAGCATGAACGAGCCGATGAACAGGAACACCACCGGATCGGCGAACGGACCGAACACGGTTTTCGCCGGAGCCACACCGAGCAGAACACACAGCGCGGGACCGAGCAGTGCCGCGGCGGGAATCGGGATCGCCTCGGTCACCCACAGCGTCACCGTCAAGGCGACGACGGCGGCGAGCAGGTGTGCTTCGTGCGACAGTCCCGCGAGCGGCGCCAGCCACACGGCGCAGAACACGAGTGGCGCGAGTACAAATCCGGCTTTGCGGCGAACCGCTTCAAAGCGTTCTTCCGCGGCGGAGAGGCGGCCGGTAGGTTCGGGATCCGACATGGCACAGGGTGCGCGGCACCGGGACGGTGCCGCTTAGTATTTCACCGATTCGATGTGCGCGATATGATGCGGACCATGCCAGGCGTAAAGGCCGAGCAGCCAGTCCAGCGTGCGCGGATCGCCGGCGACCGCAGGATGGATGAAGCGTCGTTTGAAATCTGCGGGCTTGAGCGCGCGCAGCAAATTGACCCAGCGCTCGTGCACCAGTTCCAGCGTCCGAACCGAGACCTCGACGGGAGTGTTGAAGTTATCCGGCAGCGCGGCCCAGGCGGCTTCCTCGTAGGGCTTGATCGTGGGCACGTCCTCGGTCAGCGCGAGTTTCGTGCGCACATAGGCATTCAGGTGGCTATCGGGCACATGGTGGATCACCTGCCGCGCCGTCCAGCCGCCTGCGCGATAAGGCGTATCGAGCTGCGTTTCGGTCAAACCCTGCACGACGGCGCGGAACTTGGCCGGAGTCCCGGCGATGGTCTCGATGTATTGCTCGCGATCAACGACTGTCAGCGGGTATTTCCAGACGAACTTGCCGGTAGGATAGCGGAGATCGGACATGGAAGAAAGGACCAAGGAACAGGGAACAAACTCAAGAATCGCCTCGACCTCATCGATCATCTATTATCTATTCGCGATTAGCCGCACATGCGCCGTATGGTGCTCGGCGTGCCAGGTGAAGTAGGCGACAAGGCGGTCCACGGTGCGGCGCTCGTCGGGGAACGCGGGATGAATCCAGGTGCGCTCGAACTGCTCGGCGGTCAGTGATTTCAGCAGGGCGGCCCAGCGTTCGTGGGTTCCGGTAATGATGGCCAGCGAGGCCCTGACATCGCACTGGGCATCGGCGGTCAAGGACCACAGGTTTTCGTCGAACGGGTTGACCGTCGGCGAGTCTTCGGTCACGATCAGCTTGGTTCGGATGAAGCCCACGATCTGACTGTCAGCGACGTGGTGCACGAGTTGCCGCGCGCTCCAGCCGCCCTCCCGGTAGGATTGTTCAAGCTGCGCCGGGCTCAGTTGCGCGACGACGTGGCTGAGCTGGCGGGGAATCTCCAGAATCCGGCGGATGCACTCCGCGCGCTCGGCGGGAGTGAGGAATCCGTTCCAACTGAACGGGCCGATAGGATAGCGAGGATCGGTCATGGGAAGAAAGGACGAAGGATCAAGGAACAAGGAACAACTTCTGCTGTAGCGGCGCACGGCGTGCGCTCGGTGATTTCGAGCAGCTCAAGCGGTCGTTATCTTCATCTTCACGGCCAGCCAGACGATGGCTGCGGTCAGCAGGGCCACGCCGACGAGTCGGTCGCACAGATCGAGCAGCAGATAGCCGATGGGCCAGCCGTACCACGTTCCATTCGGCAGCGCGAACAGCAGCCAACCGACGAGACTCCACAGCAGGGTAATTCGCAGATAGACCCCGAACGATTGCGGCGGCATGCGGGTAATGACAAAAGCGATCAGGAGCGCGACCACGCAATTGGTGAGGAACTGCTTGAGCAGCATCGGCGCCATGAGCTGAGTTGTGTCCGTGACTCCCGGCACAAAGAAGGTGGACATCAGGAAGCCCTCCTTGGCAAAGTAGAGGCCGTTGCCGGAGATGCTGGACTTGATTAGATCAATCGCCTGCTGATTCGTGAACTCGCTCATGGTGCACTCCCAAACCGGCAGGGCCATGTGTGAGAACGCCTGCCAGGCAAAGAACACGATCCCGCCGAGGAGCGCGCCAACCGCCAGGAACTTGCCGATCATCTCAACCTCCTGTATTCGAATGGACGGGGGAACCGACCGTATGTCTCTGCTTCATTCGGGTTGCGAAGACGGGCGATGAGGTCAGCCCCTGCAAGCCGGTTTGACATCTGCATTCACTTCGGCGAGCGCTTACCTTCGCTCAGCATCGCGATGGTCTTTTCGATGCGCGATGCGCGCGTTTCTGCGCGTTTGGCGGCTTCGATCCACTGCACGTACTCCTTACGGTGCGAGTAAGAAAGCTTGTCGAAGCCGGCCTTCGCTGCTTTGTGCTTGGTCAGTCGCTTCTGCAAGTCGGCCGGCACGGCGATCACCCGTTCCTCGGTATCGCGCCGGAGTTCGATGTTGATCTTGTCGCCCGGACCCTTGCCCAACTTCATTCGAATCGCCTTCAGAATCGGGAACATGTGGCAGCCGGTGCCCATGTTGGCGAGGGAGCCGCGATAGGGTTCGCCGTCGATGAGCGCTTTGATCTTCACCTGCCCGCGCGTGCCATAGGCTTTCTCGACATCAAATGGGACGTCCACATAGACACCGCCACCGCCCGCGTCCTGCAGGACCGCCGTGAATTTCTTCACCACCCGTGCCCCGCGAACTTCCGCTTGGGGTCCGTTACCGCGCTCGGCAAGAATGGCGACAATTTTGGGCGGCATTTCGCGGCAGCCGCAGTGTTTCCCGTGTGCTTCATGCCACTTCACGCGCTCTTCGAGTGTCGCGTTTTTGGGCATGACATTCTTTTCGTGCCAGGATTTGTTGAGCATGATAATACGCCGGTGAAGAACCGAAGACCCCTTAGTCTCCCCGTGAACGGAGGGAGACCCGAATCCGGCGGGTTTTCAGGTTGCAAGTTTCGCGTTTCAGGTTTGACGCTTCGCACCCCACCATGACAGGCTTTCATCGTAGCGGTAGTTGATATTCATGTGGCCGTCGTCGAATTCGCGGTGCTCGACACTGAGTCCGGCCTTGCGCAGGCGGGAGACGAGGATGCGCGCGCCCCACTGCAAATGAAACTCGTCGGCCAGTCCGCACTCGATGTAGATGCCGCGCAGCTGCTTCAGATTCGTGATCACGTCGTCGCGTTCGGCCATGCGGACGGGGTCATGCACGAGCCAGCGCGCCCAGACGTCCTGGCGCAGTTCACCGGTGTCGAGGTCGAACGGATAGTCAAAACCCATTGGCGAAGCGGGATTGGGCGAATAGCAGGCGGCCATGCCGGTCTTGTCGATGGCGGAGAACCAGCTCTTGCCCTTGGGTCGCGGATCGTCGATGCTCTTGATGAATTCGGCGGGCCCGCCGCGCCTGCACAGCTCGTTCAGCGCATTGGGGAAGTCGGCGAGGTAGCCATACTCGAAGTAGCAGTCGCCGGAGTGCATCAGGATCCAGCCGAACATGTCGGGATGCCGCGCGGCCAGTACGAACGCGCCGTAGCCGCCGGAGGATTTCCCCGCGACAACGGTTTGTTCGGGTGTGAGTCCGGCGCGGAACGTGGCGCGCGCCCACGGCACGAGTTCGCCGGTTAGATGATCTTCGTAGTCGCCGGTCGCGCTGCTGTTCAGATATTGCGAGCCGCCGTAGCGTGTGAAGCAGTCGGGGAAGATCACCACGGCGGGCGGCATGCGCTTTTGGGCGATCAGCCGCTCGATCCGCTCCGGCATATTCTCCTGCCACGCGTTGAAGTTCAGGAACGACAACCCCGTGGCGGTGAACCCGGCCAGCATCACGATCAGCGGCCACTCGCGATTTGCCGCGTAGCCTTCCGGCAAGTACACGGGCACGCGCCGCACGCAGGGATCACCGAGCGGATTCCCTTCGAGGCAGCGTGACGGAAAGTCGTGGATGGTGAGTTGACCGAGCATGGAAGACAAATGCGGAAATTCAGAAATGCAGCAGCGGATCGTGCCGCGTGAGTTTCCGCTGCCGAGGCACGCGCGGACGCATGCCTCGGCGGAATGGACTACTTCAGCAGCATAATCTTCTTCGTTGCCAACTCGGTTCCGGATTCGATCCGGGCAAAGTAGATGCCGCTGGCGAAATTCGCGGCATTCCACACGCGCGTGTGACTTCCGGCGGGGAGCGCGTCGAGTGACTGCGTATCGACGAGACGGCCCGTGACATCGAAGATGTTCAGCGTTACGTCGCCCGCCCGGGGCAGCGCGAATTTGAGCGTGAATTCGGCATTGCCGGGATTGGGCCAGACGTCCAGCGCGAGTTCACGAATGATGACCGGGTTTCCGCCGGTGGCGGCGGTAGGGGCGAGGCCGCTGCAAATAATCTCGCAACGCTGTCCGACATTGTTGAGTTGGTCGATCGCGGTTCGATACAGGCCCGGCTCTTCGGGGGCAAACTGCACAAGTAACTCGACGCTATCCCCCGGTTGCAGGACGGTGCCGACCAGGCTGTTGACCTGACTGAAGCGGCCGCCGCGAGTATCCAGCGCGAACAGGGTCACGGCGGTCTGGCCGATGTTGCGGAGCACGGAGCGCAGTGTATCGCGCGCGCCAGCCTCGACAATCCCGAAGGCGAGGGTGTCGGGATCGGCGAACAGGATCGGACCGCCAAGCGAGCTATCGGGCCAGTAGAGGCGGGTGGACCAGACTCCGGCGTGAAAGTCGGGATAGGCACCGGCAGCGAATACATCGACATACGCGGGGGTGATATGTGTGGCGGTCAGCGCGCGGATTTCGGCATTAACGGTCAGCTCTTGTGACCAGGTGAGGCCGGCGTCGGTGGTTTTGTAGATTCCCCCGATCGCCGCATCGCCGTCGATGTAGCCGCCCGCGGCCCAGCCCACGGAATCGGAATAGCGAACGACGGCCCGAATCGGAAACGGCGCTTCGAGCAGCCGCTCTGACCAATTCACGGCGCCATCGTCAGTGCGGTGCACCCAACCCGCCGGGGCAGGCGATACAATACCTCCGCCGCTAAATCCGTGCAGGGAGTCGCTGAAACTGACGCCGACGTCTCCCAGGGAATCCACGGCGGGTTCGACATGCCAGACCTGACCGCGCGAGCGGCTGATCCACTGCTGCGAGCCGGAAGCGATCACCAGGTTTCCGACAGCAGCGGCGGTGCCCGCGAGATAGCCGCCGAAAAAGTTGAAGGGCAGCAGATCCCAGGTGGAGTCGCGGCCGAGCGAATCGTTGCGCACGATGCGGCCAAACTGATCGGCCAGCACATTCACGACCAGTGAATCGGAAAAGGCGATTTGCGACAGCCACATCGGCTGGATCGTTGCGGCGGCGGGTGCGGGCCGCCAGGTTCCGGTGGTCCACCGGAAGGCGCGCACGGTCCCGCTGTCAGCATCGGCGCGCAGCGTAGTCACGAAGAAGGAGTCCGCGGTCTCTATCGTGCGTTTTACGGGCCGCGCGGCCAGTGCGCTGATGTAGGTCGGTGCGCGCAAAGCCGTGAACGGCCCACCGACGAAGGGTGGCGGGAACGGATCCATGTTGTACCATGTGTGTCCGCCGTCCAGCGTCCCGAACACGGTATGCAGCATGGCGATATAGCCACGGCCTTCGTGGCTCATAGCCATCCCGACGGGGTAGGCATTCCACAGCTCGGGCCGCGAGGTATCGGCGTCCCACAGCTCCTGCACCAGCGACCACGGGTCATCCAGCGAGCGTTCATCGCCGCGGACATCGACGCGCAGTTGCGGATCGCTTTTAGCCGGCGGAAATTCGAACGCGACGGTGCCATTCACGCCGTATTCGCGGGCGACGGAAGACAAAGGCAGAAACGCAGAAATGCAGAAACACAGAAACGCGGCGATCCGCGTGGCCCTGCTGGCTTCATATTTCATAGTTCATCCTTCATACTTCATTTCACGAGCGCGAGCTTGACGGTCTTCGTGATGCCGCTCTGCGTCTGCATCCGCGCGAAGTAGAGACCGGAGGGCAAGTTGCTGCCATCGAAATGGTAGTGATGTTCGCCGTGCGGCAGGGTTCTTTCATCCTCAAGGGAGCTTCGAAAGGCCCTTTTGAGTCGCCAGGCGATTCATGTCCACCGGACAAACAAAGACAACACGAACATCGTGCCGGGACAGCGGTTGCTCATAGACCCACCAGTCAGTGTCCACCGCCACGTACACCGGTGCTGACTCCCCGGTCTCGATCCGATACGACCTTGTCGTTGCGACGAACTTCCTGTCCGAACTGTCGAATTGGGCCAACGCTGGGTCACCTGGAAACTCATCGAACAGGCGTGGGGGTCCTATTTGCGTGAGTAGGACCAACTTGCAGCGCTGCGGGTTACGGTGATTGGTCAGTACCCACCGTAGAAATCGATCTCCGATGCCCGGCTGTCCGTTCGAATTCAAGTTGTCTTGATACTCACCGATGATCAGCCAGTTGGTGTCAAGCAATATCTGCAACGTGTCAGCGTCCAATCGCTCTATCACATCGAGGCAACGATTCACACAATCAACAGATGCCTGAGGTGACAGACAGTTTGCGACCATCGGTACGTTTGTGTCCACCGCAATGATCATGACTGCGGCTGGGTCGGTCTTGACGCCTGCGCACGGGACATCGCGATCAAATCACCCATGTCGTCGCCAAAGAACCCGCGCGGCCAGTTCGTGATGTTCCCGAACAGGTCAAGATCAAGTTTCGCCAACTGGGCGCTGTCCTCTTCCATACGACAGAAGTAGAGTTTCGCGAGCCCCGCAGCAAAACCATCAGGGGGCCCTTCGGCAACCCTTCGCTGAAGGCGTCGCAGTAGGTGCTCGCTATGACTCTCAACTATTACCTGGATGCGCCGTATCTTGATAGCGTCCATCAGGACATCGGCGAGAACAGACTGTACAGAGGGGTGAAGATGGATCTCTGGTTGTTCGAGAAGAATCGTGGTCCCCTCCGGTACGTAATAGCAAAGGACGATTACCGGAAGCAGTTGAGAGACACCAAAGCCCACATCGGTGATGAAGACCTCGGGACTCCTAGCAGTCTTCTTCACCTTGACTTCGTACTCGCGTCGTTGCGCAGCGATCTGCTTGACCTCAAATGAGTGGATCAAGTCCATCTTGCGTAGCCAGAAAGCGACGCGCTCCTCTAGTGTCTGTCGGGGAATCCCCTTTCCAAAGGATATGTATGGACCACGCTTTCGCGACGAAAGCAGAGCTGCGATGGCCAATTCGCCCTGCTTGCCGACATCTTGTGGTTCTTCTCCAGACCAAGAGTACTGGCGGGCCGGGTAGTCACGAAGTGGTCCAAGATAGACAAGACCATTCATCAGCTGTTCAAACTCTAGAACAAAATCGGACAGGAAACCCGTGTTCTGGTAGTAGGCTTTGGCCTCGTCCGGAAAACCATAGCACTTGAGCGGGGCGGGAAGCGGCCACTTCCTGCCCAGTTGGTGGGTTGCCTTGTACCCCTTGCTAACAAGTTGGTATTCTCCGTTGGCTCCTTGCGTCCGGGCTTTCATCCCGAATTCGTGCTCGTTGAACCGATACGAGAAGGACCGCACCACCGGCCTATCGGCTACCTGCAGTATTGAGGTTGTAAAGAGCAGATCGTTGGTCCTGAACAACTCGGCCTTTCTAACGGGATCAGTTACAACAAGCGGTTGCTCCATCTGCCAGGCAACCTCAATCTCAAGGGGTTGGCCGATTTGGTGGTCAAAAACAACATCTGCATAAGTACCAAGGTCAACTCTTGATTTCAAATCTCCTGTTCTCAGCACGAGTTTGCGGTCTGATGACTCGGTGGTTTGCTTCAGCATGAGAAGAGTCTGCAGTAGGCTTGTCTTGCCAGAGCTATTTGTTCCAAATAGACCGGTCAGCGATCCGAGTTCAAATGCATCGCCTGTATCCCGCCACGACTTGAAATTCTTGGCAGAAATCCTTGTGATCATGCTACGGCTCCTTTCACGAAATGAGACCCCTTTGAGAAACCGCAGCCGCCCCCCGCCGCATAGAAGACTCGCGAACCGCGCAAAATTGAATTGCGGCGTATGTTGTTCTGCATCAGCTCCACACCGAGCTTCGTGGAGAGGTCAACTTTGCGCCCGATGATGTCCGTGAGTTCGTCTTCCATCCGGTCAAGGTCTCTGAGCGACCAAATTGCAGGCTCCACAAATTTCACCATCACGTCGACATCGCTGTCGGGTCGGAACTCGTCGGTGAGGACGCTGCCGAACAGCGCGAACTCGACAATCTTCCACTTTGCGCAGAAGGTCTTGATCTTGTCCATCTCAAGCGGGATACGCGGTTCCATCCGGGTCTCCTGTCCGATTCCGGGCCCCCGCAGACGGATGCCCGGCGGAACTTCAATTTTCAGTTTTCAATTTTCGATTTCTCGTGGCCACCCACACGGCCATGGCGAGCAGGATGGAGTTTTCGATGACCTTGCTCCAGCCGGTTTTCTGGGCGAGGGCGGCCCCGGCGGTGCCGACACCGAAGCAGCCGCAGTCGATATTGAAGCCGCGCAGGACGGCCTGTGTGACCATGATGATGAAGAACACGAGCAACGCGGCGCAGAGCCAGGCGGCGGCCCGCTTGGTCCGCGGCCAGAGCAGGCCCAGCCCGGCGACGAGTTCGAGCGCGGGCAGGAAGATGGCGGCCAAATTGATGTAATTCTGACCGATCAGCGGCAGGACAACTTTGTAGTTTTGGATCGACTTGGCGAAGCCGGCGGGGTCCATGAGTTTGGGCCAGGCCGCGAGCAGAAAGATGGCGGCGATGATCCCCCGGCAGAGCCAGTCGAGAATCGTGGTCAGGCGCGCTTTTTGGGCAGAATTCATGGATAGAAAAGGTATTGAGAATATTTCACAAAGTCAAGCTAAAGTCTCACATAATTAATAACTTTAGCCCGGATTTTGCACGCAAAAACAGGGGGTTAAATTCACAAACTTGAAACTTCAAACGTGAACCATGGCGCTCGGGTCCGCACGCCTCTTCACGCGACCCGCGCCGACGGCAGCCGGGGACAAGAAAGGGCCACCGGTCGCCCGGCAGCCCTCGATCTCTTGAAGCGGAATTTCCGCGTTCAGTCTTCCACTTTCTCCACGAGGTCCGTCTCTGAGGTCCACTCGGCCCAGCCGCCCTCATAGACGGCGACCCGCTTCCAGCCCCGCTGGTTCATGTGTTCGGACAGATCGTGGGAGAGATGGCAATCCCCGCCGTCACAGTAGATCAAGACGAGCTCGGTCTTGGGAATGGAGTCCAAGGCCTTCTGATAGTCGGCGACATGCTCGAATGGAATATTCGCCGCACCGGGAATGTGGCCTTCGTTGTAGAGCGGGACATCCCGCGCATCGACGAAATGCACGTTTTCCTTTTTGCGCTTCATGTAGAGCGCGCTCGTGACCTCGTAGCTGACCTTGTACGGCAGGTCGGCCGCCGGGAACGCGACCTCAGCAGAAGCGGTCTCCGCGGCCAACGCGACCTTCGGTTCCAGCAGCTTCAGCGGTTCGGGGATCCCCCAAAACGGAATGGTCTTATCCTGAAACGGACGAGCGGCTACGCTGACCAGAACGGCCAGTCCCAGCATGAGCAGCAGTTGTTTGAGCATCGTGACGTCCTTCTCCGTGCGGTGTCTCGCGCCGCCGCCGGGGTGTTGGTTTGAATTCCCGCTCACGGCGGGTGTTATCTAATTCTCCCCCCACACGGTGGGGGGATCACGGGGGGAAGATCAGACAACTCGGTTGCACATCTCTTGATCTGTCCCGTCTGGACCAAAGCGCTGCACACTCAAATTGATGATTGCCCGCGCTCCCGCCTTCTTACCTGACCTCCGTTTTACTCGGCGGCAGCCTCAACGGTTTCCGCCTCGCCGAAATTATGGATTTCGGAAATCAAGTAGTTGAACGCGTCTTCCGGTGTATCGCTGCGATGCGGGAGGTTGACATCGGGAGCGGAAATGACCCCCCAATCGACCATCGCCTCCATGTTCAACACCCGGGACCAGTACTCGCTGCCGTACAGCACGACGGGCAGCCGCCGCCGGACTTTGTGGGTTTGCAGCAGTGTGAGCACCTCGAACAGCTCGTCAAACGTGCCGAACCCGCCGGGGAACACCACCAGCGCGCGCGACAGATACATGAACCAGTACTTGCGCATGAAGAAGTAGTGGAACTCGAACGTCAGTTTCGGGTCGGTCCAGCGATTGGCGCCTTGTTCAAAGGGCAGACTGATGCCGAGGCCCAGCGTCTTGCCGCCGGCTTCAGCCGCGCCGCGATTGGCCGCTTCCATGATGCCCGGACCGGCGCCGCTGCACACGACCAGCCGGTCGCGCGCGTCGTGCTGCTGCATGTAATGTTTGGTCAGCAGGGACGACAGCTTGGCCGCATCCTCGTAGTAGTGCGTCATGCGCTGCGTGCGGCGGATTTGCTGTTCGATCTCACTCGCGGCGGTCAGTTCGGCCGTGGCCATATTCAGCTTCAGCCGTTCGATCTCGGGTTCCATTTCTTCCGGCGGCAGCGCGCGGGCCGAGCCGAAGAACACGATGGTGCCGCGGATCTTGTGCTGCCGCAGCCGCATTTGCGGTTCGAGATATTCGGCCAGAATTCGCAGCGTCCGCGCGTGCGGCCCGTGCAGGAATTCTTCGTTATCGTAAGCTTTGGGAAAGTGCTCGGTGCGTTTTTCGGACAAGGGGTCTCCGGATGCTACTTCAAGAGGACTATTTTCTCGACAACTGAGGCTTCACGACTCGACAGCCGGCACAGATACAGCCCCGACGCGAGCCGCGAGCCGTCGAAGGTAATTGTATGATCACCGGCCGGTTGCACGCCGTCCATCAGCGTCGTGACCATCCGTCCGGTGATGTCGAAGATGTCGAGTGCAACGGGGCCGAGCTCCGCCAGGCGGTATCGCAACCGCGTGGAGCTGTTGAAGGGGTTGGGATACGCTCCGGTAAGCGCAAAATCAGGCTGTGGGTTTAACCGATGCTCGTCCGCCAATACCGGCTCCGGAAATGTGCGAATGACCTCCGAACGGATGAATTGGCCCCATGGAAAATCGTAAGAATGGATCCCGCAGGTTACGTAGCTATTGTCTTCCATGCGCACATAATCCGTGTGGTACACCATGGGATAGCGTGTGCTCCACAGCAAATTGCCGTTGTCATCAACACGAACAAGGCTGCTGCCAGTAAGAAATGTATATCCCGCATCGGGACAAGGTTTGAGCTTGCGCGCCCAGCTGCCGTTCGACGTGATGCGACCTCCCGTCGCGTTCCCGAATTCGTCTGTCCGTACAAAACGGAGCGAATCCACGTGGAGGCCGTAGTGCACGGTTTCGATCAGAGCAAAACCACCGCCGGGCGCATTGGCGGCCGCCAGGACGGAATTTCCCGGCTCCTCGGCATGCACTGAACTCCATACGCTATCGCCGTCAAAATTAATCTTGATCAACCACGGTTCTGATCTCGCTTCGACGTCAGTCCAAATGCTGCCGGCGAGCAGGAATCCATCATCGGTTGGCACGACTGCTTGGAGCACATCGTCCCCTGCGGTTCCGTATGTTCGATAGCTCAGGCTATCGCCATACTCGTCAAACCACAGGATCCACCAGTCATTTAGTCCCGCACCATAACCATTGGTATTACCCGCCATCAAGTACCCAGTAGGGGTCTCGCCGGCAAATGCGCAATGCTCCTCTGCTCCTCCAGTAATCTCGGTTATCCAGAGCAGATTTCCGACGGAGTCAGCACGCGCAATGAACGTATCTGACCAGTTTGGGTCGTAAACCCGATCTCCTGAAATCAGAAAGTCGCCATTGCTCATGCGCGCGATTGAAACAACGCTGTTGCGATGCTCAAATCCAAGATCATACGATAACCCGACATTCCCCTCTGCGTCAAGTTTGACCAGGCGGGTATCGGACCACGGCAACAACATTGCAAGCGCACAAACACCGTTTCCGTCATCGCAGATTGCTCGTGGTGAATCTCCTCCACCTTGCGTATCCTCGTACATCAATACATGATCCCAACGCAACGGAGGTTGACAGAAAGCGGTTTCGGCGAGAGCAAGCAATGCAAAGCTGAAGGTAACGATCCCTTTCATCTGACCTCCTAAACAGCTCGGTTTCTCTGCCAAGAAGTGCCATTAACGACCACCAAGTCGAAAATCAGTTATTCAATCTCCAGCCCGAACAACCCCAGCTGCTCTTTCATCCACGCGAAGGGAATCACGGTCTCCTGCGCGTGCGCGCCGGGGGGGACCCTCCCTTCGAGGATCGCCAGGCCGATGGCGGCGGCGGGGAAGGCCGTGGTCTGGCCCATCGCGGAAAGTTTGCGCGGGGTATCTTCCTTCACGATCATCTGAATACTCTCGCCTTTGCCGCCGTCGCCCGTGGCCGTCACGCGTAAGAGCACCATATCGGGCGCGTTCTTCTCAAGGTAGTTGTCCAGCACTTTGGTCAGGACATCGCGTGGGCTGACGTGGACGTCCCCGACGGTGATGCTCTTCGAGTTGGTCAGCCCGATTTCGCGGAGCGTGCGCAGGATCGCGCAGTGACCGGGGAAGCGAATCGTCTTGTAGTTCAGGCGATTCACCTTGCCCAGCAGCGTCTTGGGGAGGGTAGACGTACCGCCCGACGTGACGAACGCTTCGAGTTCACCGATGCCCTCAAAATACAGCTCTTCAAGATCGGACAGCGAAGGCACTGCAACTTCCTTGCCATCGCGCAACTCGCGCGCGTCTTCGAGGTACTCGTTCAGCAGACCGTGCACGGAGAAGAATTGCGCGTACTTGAGCGAGCCGGTCGGCTGTTGCGGCAAGCCGCCGACGCGGATCTGTACGCGGTCACAGGTCTGGAAGCGGTTCACCAGTTCCACCGCGAGAATATTGCCCAGCCCCGGTGCCAGCCCGGTATCGGGGATGAAGCAGATCTGCTTGTCGAGCGCGGGGTCATGCAGCGCCAGCACGTCGTCGGTGACGTCGGGATTGCCGCCGAGATCGAGGAACGAGACCCCTTCTTTCAGGCACATCTTCGCGATCCGCGGCGACAGAAAATAGGGCACACAGGAGATGCAGACCTTCGCGCCTTTCAACGCTTTCAGCAGAACGGCGTCTTCCTTGACATCGCCGAGTTGCGGCTCGACGAGCGGCGAATTCAGCCACGCCACGGCCGGATCGAGCTGGGCGCGATGGCCGTCCAGCAGCCGGATGCTGCGTGGTCGCGGATGGTGGACAAAAAAGTAGGCGGCGACGCGGCCCATCAGCCCGGCGCCGAGGACGACAACTTCAGGTGTGTACATAGTAATTTCGCCGAGTCGGGTTGTAGGGGCAGGCTGCGCCGCCCGTCTTCCGCAACCCGGCCGGAATCCGGTTTGGAAGATTTGTTAGCTTTCCGCGACCTTGCGGAGTTTGTCGAGATAGTAGCCGCCCCACGAGTTTTTTTCGCGGTCGGCCAGCGCCTGCTCGGGGAACCCTTCGGCCTTGAGCGTGAGCGTGCTTTTGTCGCCGTGGGATTCGATGTCGAATTCCATGCGCACGGGGAACGTCCCTTCATCGGGGTCGTCGGTATCTTTGGGCACCGGCCACAGCACGCCATAGCGGAACGGAGGCTCAAAGATCACGATTTCACCGTCAAACAGCTGGCCGTCGTCGTCGCGTTTGCGGACGTGTCCGCCAGCGCGCATGTCGTGTTGAACCCAGCGGAAGTGTTCCCACTTGGTGATAAGTTTCGGGTCGGTCAGCGCGGCGAAGACCTTGTGCGGCGCCGCGTCGATGGCGGATTTGAGTTCGAAGGAAAACATCTATCGGGAGAGATTCACAGGGTTTGAATTGGGGGGTGCGGCGTATGTTGCCGGACCAATGATGATTTCGTTGGTGGACGTAATCGCGGCCACTTTGTAGTAGGCTCGTGGCGCGATAACTGCTCCGGGATGCGTGAATGTCGGCGTGCAGCTTGTCCCAATGCTTGCGTACTCCCCGTTAAGCGCAAAGCTCCAGTACAGCCGGTACATCGAGCAGCTATCGACCTGTTGCCAGTTGAGAATCAGGTCGTCTCCGTCGGGCTGTATGACGAGATCGGATGGCGGAGAAGACGCGACGGTGCCTGCGCCCCAGATTTCACGTCTTGAGCCTCCGTGTCCAGCATTGACTACGAAGAGGATGTCTGAGACTTGATCACCGTCGTAGTCGGTTAAGAAGTAGTTGCAGGATCCCTCGATCACAGAGTCTATTTCCAAAAGACACGTATTCGTGGCTGGCGAGAATACACAATATGTGCCGGAACCGGGGACCTGACAGAGAACCTCCTTCAGGCCGTCCCCTGTTACATCCAGAAAGACCGGCCAGAGATAGACAACAACGAATGGCGACGTCCATGCTGGCACCATCCCGGGAAATGTGTACACCGTTATGGATCCGTTTGCATTACGCCAGCAAAGGTCCTGAACACCATTTCCGTCAAAATCAAAGAGCGGCGGATATTCTTGCGTTCCACGAGTCGGGGCAACAATCTCGTATTGCTGAGAGAAGTCTTGGTACTTCAGGACGAGGCCTTGGGCTTTGCAATCAACACTCAACGCCGCTAGAACAAGCACCAGCCCGAATAGCGTTTTCATTATGGGTTCCTTTGTTTGGCAATCTTGCTTAATCACGGAGAATCGCAACTTCGACCGGGCGTGCCATGATCTCGACAAGGGGCGAGGTCGTTCTGTTCAGGCGATCCATCACCAACTCGACGGCAAGCGTTACTCGCTTGGTAAAGGTCTTAGCATTGCCCGCAGTCACCACAAGGTGGACGATGTACTTTCCGGGGCCGACGACGTTATAGCCGTCGGCTGGTTGCACCATTGTACAGAATTCAAAGCCTATGTCCGCCGATCCGACCCGCCTGTTGTTCTGGACAAAGTCCGGCAGTTTCGACATGTTAGCGAGCCGGTAGTGTGCATAGCCAAGGTTGACATAACATGCGTGTCTACTGGGAATGCTCTCTTGGACGCCTGATTCTGTATGCGTCCACACAAGTTCAACCGGCACCCAAGGGGCGAGAATGGATGCCTGTCCGTCCACCACTTGATCGATCTTGCTCACATAGACTCGAACGTTGTTCGCGGCTCTCTTTCCCCTGTTTTCGAGTTTAATCCGGTACGCAACTCTGCTCTTTCCCTCAAAAAGTGGCTGCGAATCGATGACGCTGAAGTCCTGAACATACGGCGAGACAGCTTCACAGATCACGCGCAGTCTGGGACCAAAGAGCCGACCTATCATAGCTTCATGAAACAGGGCGAATCCGACGGCGGTCAATGTAGTGAAAGCCGTGGCTATTTCGCCCAGCGTAATTGTCCCGTCGTATTCTATCATGGCCGTGCGGGGGCAATACAGTGATTGTCCTTCAAGCCCCGGCAATTCGCCCTATCGTACATGTCCGTCAAATCCCTACTCCTTCCCGCCTGACATTCATGAATAGCGGACTCATCTCGTGATCCAGCCTTTGTGCTGGGGCGAAAACGAGCTGAACAAATACGCCGCGCTCAAGCGAAAATGCACAGGTAATGTCGAGTGTGCGATCGATCTCCGCGTACGGATTCACCGCTCCGTTCAGCACCACCAGCACGTCAATATCGGAATCAGGTTCGGCGTCGCCCCGCGCTTGCGAACCGAACAGCACGAGCCGCTCCAGCCGCTCGCCGTAGAGCTCGGACAAACGGGCCTTGAGTTCCGCGAGGATTTGTTGAAGTTGTTCGCTCATGATGGTTGATTCACCCCGCGTGCGGTTCACCGCCCCGGTTTCTTCGCGACCACCGTCACCGGCCCCTCGGTCGGGTGAAACCAGTATTCAGTGAATCCCGCCTCCTTCAGCCAGCGCTCGACGGTCTTCCGGGAATTGGGAATATCGTAAGCGGGCGCGAGCGCGTCGAACGTATCGTGAATCCCGTATTCGCGCAATTGCTCTTTCGAGAACATCGGAAACGCGCGGCGGTAGTTGTAGAACGGAATCAGATGGTAGTTGATCTGGCGCGTGAGTTTGTTGCGGTCGAGTACCGCAGTCACCGCCTGCAGGAATGGCGCGGCTGTTGTGATCAAACCGTGCAACTTCTGCTGATCCATGCGCGTGGTAAACGGCCGCAGCCAGTATTTCCATTGCAGCATCGTACGGAAGTTCTTGCGGTAGGAGTGCATGAACACGGTCCCGCCGGGCTTGACATAGCGGACCATCTCGCGGAAGGCGGCCGCGGGGTCGGGGGTGTGCTGAATCACGCGATGACAATACACGATATCATAACTCTCCGGCGCGAGCGGGA
Organism: candidate division KSB1 bacterium; assembly: GCA_016214895.1. Classification (NCBI taxonomy): domain Bacteria; kingdom Pseudomonadati; species Candidatus Zhuqueibacterota bacterium. The sequence goes on along the minus strand of JACRMR010000017.1, from coordinate 75,828 downwards.
GATTCATGATGCTCGCCTGGATCAGATTCAGTCGTTCGTTGGGATAGTTGTTATCCCGGCAGAAATCCACTCCGCCGCTGATATCGACGGATGTCACGTGCGCGCCGAGGTCGAGTAGCACCTGGGTATCCGGTCCGGCGCCGCAGCCGCATTCGAGCAGGGTCTGGCCGTTCAGAAACTCCGCGCTCCACCGCGTCCGGTGCAGGATCGTGTCGCGCTGAATCGTGGTCCCGTTGAACTTGTCCATCTGCAGCCGCGCGTGTTTCATCCGCTGAAACGCGAACGAATCGGCGTAGTTGGACTCCGGCACGAAGCGCGGAATAAACCCGCTGATCGGATAGCCTTGCGAACAGCTGACACAGGTCAGCGCGCCACGCTCGATCTCCGCGTTACGCTCGCTGGCTTGATTTAGCGTGAGTTCGCCGTGGTCGGCGGGACAGCGCAACACCTTCAACAGACTGCTTTTCATTACGCTCCGAATATGAACTTCACTGGTATCATTATGGGGCTAAGAAGCCTGCGACGTGTCCGGGTCTGTCGAATCCGCGAGCTCTTCAGCAGAGTCCGAGAGTTCATTTAAACCGTGCGCTTCTTCTATCTGCACTGGAACGGGGATCGTATCGCCGGTTGAAACCTTGTATTCTTCGAACTTGCGAGCTGTCACGAGAAGTCGCGAAGAAACCGACTTTCGCGCTTTTTCATAGGCATTGTTTGCCACCTGAAGGCCTCGGCCAACATCATTGAAATGATCTACGAACCTGCGTAGGCGATCATAGAGCTGCTTGCCTAGCTCGGTTATTTCCTTTGCGTTTTCTGCAAGCTCTTGCTCGCGCCATCCGAAGTAGACTGATCGAAGCAGGCCGATCAGTGCTACCGGAGATACAATCAAAACCTTCTGCTCTGCCCCGTATTCCAGAAGTGTGGGGTCGCTTTCCAACGCCGCATAGTAGAATGCTTCACCCGGAATAAGCATGATGACATAATCCGGCCCCGGCTGAATCTTCTGTGCATAGGTCTTTCGGCTGAGATTGTCAACAAACCCCCGCACCGCTTTAGCGTGCTCCCTAAGCTTCTCCTTGCGAACGGCTGGATCCACGGCCGCTATCGCCTGTTCGAATGCCTCATAGGGAACTTTGGAATCAATGGCCAGTCGCCATTTGTTCGGCAACGAGACGATGCCATCGGGACGTCCAGACTTCTCTTCACCGTCGACGGTTTCCTGTGGCGTCCAACAAAAATGCTTCGTTAGGCCCGCAAGCTCGAGAATTCGTTCAAGCTGTATCTCCCCCCACCGACCCCGCACATTAGGCGATCTCAACGCCTGACCGAGCTTGGATGTTTCCTCTTGAAGTCGGCCACTCGTTGACGCCAAATTCTGGAGTTCCTTACGTACCGATTCGTAAGCGCCCTCTCGCTTTGTCTCCAGTTCTTGAACTTTTTGGTCGACTTTGATAAGCGCATCGTTGAGTGGCTTAACCAGTTCGCCGATAGCCGTCTGCCGCGTTTCCAGGTCGTTCTTTGCCCCATCCTGAAAATTCTGAAGATTCTGTTTCGCCAACGTAAGGAATGACGTGTTGTTCGCCGAAAGTGCGTCTGCAGACAGCGCTTTGAAGGAATTTTCAAGAGCTTCACGTGCATTGCTGAGAAGCGCAAGCTTCTCTACGGCCGACTCACGTTCTTTTGTCAACTCCATCTCAAGTTCGCTGATCCTCGCTCCCTGTCTCGCATTATCGGTTCCCTGAGTATTCAATAGCGATTCCTTCTCGGCAAGCTGGCTTATGTGCTCATCGAGGTTCGCCTTGAGCGTTCGTGCACGTTCCTCCAAAACCGCAACTTGCTGTAATGCCTCCGTTTTCGCATCATGCTCGCGCAAAAACTCTGCTTTGATCGCGTCACGCTCGCGCGCGAATGCACCGCGTACGGCAAACCACGCAACAGCGAAACCAAGTACGGCGCCAAGTGCAGTGTAGAGTAGAATCATGGCACTGAATTCAAGGTAACTGTCGATTCATCCGGTCACCCGACCGGCTTCACTGCACTCAAGTACAGCCGGTGGCGAAGCGATAGGCGACGAAGCCCACCATCGCCGCCATCGCGACCCAGTAGAGAATTCTGCCGAGTTTGGGGTTCATGGGGTCGGGTTGGCGGGTGGAATACGAAGGCACTCAGCCAGCTCCCGCAGGTACTCTGGCTTGTCCGCATTACGCAATCCTACCGCAAGGTTTGAAATCATCGCGAAAAGATAGCTGCAGCCAACCACAAAAAAATACCAGAATAGTGGCTCGCTTGGAGATCCCTTGATGGATTCAAGGACTTTCGCCTTGGCCGCATCGCTATGAAACATCTCCCCGTTGAAATAGAGATCTATGAGATACTCTATCGACACGTGACCGGGGCCTAATTGTATGGGGAAGTGGCGTCCACTCAATCCCGACTTGTAATGAGATCGAATCAACCGAGTGGCTTCCTTCAATTCGTCCGAAAACGCACCATGCTGAACCAGATTGCAGATCCCGTAGAAATTGGTGGGCTCGTCGTTCATGTAGAATTTCCGAAATCCCATCATGAACGACCGGATTGCGTCGACCGGAGGTAGGTGAGCTTCTATGTTAACGGTAAATCCGGATTCCCCATTCTTGGCGCTGAACTTTAGCTGCTGCTTTTGGTACGCCTGGTTGGCGACGTGCTCTAAGAGCAGTACCCTATCAACTTCGTTGACGAAGGTCTTCAACTTCTGGTCGGCATCCATAGCGCTTGCACATCCACAATCGTCACGTACCTTGCGCTCTTCTCGCTGAATGGCGGCGCAGTTCGACGGTGACATCAGGGCTTGCCCCGTTCGCTCAAGAATGTCACTGCCGCCTCAATGAACTTTTCCGCGCGTATGAGGTGTAACTCCACGTCTTCAGTTCCGGGTTCCTCATCCGCCAAATAGTCGCCGATGAGGCGCGCGTTTTCCGCACTGGACAGAAATTTATGAAATTCGGGAGGCAGCAGTCCCGTTGCTCCAAACTCTTTTCCGAAAGCTGAAATAACTGCTGAATGTTTCCTGAAAGAGCACCCACGCGACTCCAAGAGTGCCGTTGCAACATAGAACATTGCATAGTAGGCTCTGGAAGCGGCAAAGTCCGCATTTCCATCAAGTAAGTCTGCTCTTGCGCTTGCAAGACTTCGGCGCGCTTTCCGAATCCACTTCTCGTATCGCTCTGTCACAAGCGGATTCCTTCTGTACGCACGTTGTTCAACAACGGCCGGTCACCTCGGCGAAATTCACTCTCAGCTATGAATAACGGCGCGACGAACACTCCGAATTTGAGCGAAACGGCCGACGTTGCATCTTCGGCATTAAGGATCTCCTTCCAGCCGTTCACCTCGCCCCTCAGCACCACCAGCACATCAATATCCGAATCGGGCTGGGCGTCGCCGCGCGCCTGCGAGCCATACAACACGAGCCGTTCCAGCCGCTCGCCATAGAGGTCGGTCAGGCGTTGCTTGAGTTCCGCGAGAATTGCGTGCAGATCTTCCGCGTTCATCGTTCCTCGTTCATCGTTTTCTACACATCCAAATTCGTCACATACCGTGCGTTCTGTTCGATAAACTGCCGGCGGGGTTCGACGGCGTCGCCCATCAGGATGTTGAAGATGCGGTCGGCGGCGGCGGCGTCTTCGAGCGTGACCTGCATCACCGTCCGTTTGTCGGGATCCATCGTGGTTTCCCAGAGCTGCTCGGGGTTCATTTCGCCCAGGCCCTTGTAGCGCTGCACGTAGATGTTCGTCGTGCCGCCGAAATCCGCAATGGCCTTGTCGCGTTCTTTTTCGTCCATCGCATAGCGCACCTGCTTCGCTTTCGCGACTCGAAATAGCGGCGGCATCGCGATATAGATGCGGCCCTCTTCGATCAGCGGCCGCATGTAACGGAACAGAAACGTGAGCAGCAGCGTGCGAATGTGCGCGCCGTCCACGTCCGCGTCGGTCATCAGAATCACCTTGCCATAGCGGACTTTGGACGAATCGTAATCCTCCATCGTGGACAGACCGCCGCCGATGGCCGTGATCATCGTACGCAATTCGTCGTTATCCAGTATCTTGTCCAGCCGCGCCTTTTCCACGTTCAGGATCTTGCCCTTGAGCGGGAGAATCGCCTGGAATTCGCGATTGCGCGCCTGCTTGGCGGAGCCGCCCGCCGAGTCGCCCTCGACGAGATAGAGTTCGCTGCGGGACACGTCGCTGGTGGTACAGTCGGCGAGCTTGCCGGGCAGGTTGCCCGATTCCAGCGCGCTCTTGCGGCGGGTCAGATCGCGGGCCTTGCGGGCGGCATCGCGCGCCCGCGCGGCGGTCACGCACTTCTCGATAATCGCTTTGGCGGCGTGGGGATTCTCCTCGAAGTGCGTGCCGAGCTTGTCGTTGACGATCTGCTCGACGATGCCTTTGACTTCGGAGTTACCCAGCTTGGTCTTGGTCTGGCCTTCGAACTGCGGTTCCTGCACGCGGATCGAGATCACGCAGGTCAGTCCCTCGCGCACGTCCTCGCCCTGCAGCTGAAACTTGTCCTTGAAGAGCTTGTTCTTGTCGGCGTAGTTGTTCAGGGTTCGCGTCAGTGCGGACTTGAAACCGGACAGATGCGAGCCGCCTTCGATGGTGTTGATGTTGTTGACGAAGGTAACGATATTCTCGTTGTAGCCGTCATTATATTGCAGTGCGACTTCGACCGGGACGTTATCGCGCGTCTGCGCGAAGAAAATCACACCTTTGTGAATCGAGTTGCGCGTTTCGTCGAGGTACTTCACGAACTCGGCGATCCCACCTTCGAACTTATAATCCACGGTGGTGCCGTCGCGCTTGTCTTCGGCCCAGATCCGCAGCCCGCGATTCAGGTAGGCGAGTTCGCGCAGGCGCTCGTTGAGCGTGCCGAACACGAATTCGGTGGTTTTGAAGATTTGCGAATCGGGCATGAACGTGACGGTGGTCCCGGTGCCGCGCGCGTTGCCGACCTCTTCGACGTTGCCCTGCGGGACCCCGCGCACGTAGCGTTGGCGGAATTTCTTGCCGTCGCGTTTGACTTCGACTTCCAGCCATTCGGAGAGCGCATTCACCACGGACACGCCGACGCCGTGCAGACCGCCCGAGACTTTGTAGGAGTCGCGGTCGAACTTGCCGCCGGCATGGAGCACCGTCATCACGATTTCCAGCGCGGAGCGTTTTTCGACGGGGTGCATTTCGACGGGAATGCCGCGGCCGTTGTCGACGACGGTGCACGAGCCGTCGGTATTGAGCGTCATCTTGATCTCGGAGCAATAGCCCGCCATCGCCTCGTCAATCGAGTTATCGACGACTTCGAAGACGAGGTGGTGCAGCCCGCGCGGGCCGATATCGCCGATGTACATAGCGGGCCGCTTGCGGACGGCTTCGAGACCCTTGAGGACTTGGATCGACGACGCCCCGTAGGACGTTTTCTTGCCTTCTTGTTCGAGCAGAGATTCAGTCATGGTGGCCTATGATTAGGAGGATTGTTCAACGAGAATTTCGCGCGCGCGTTTGACAAACGCTTCGGCGCGAGCGATGTGAAGCGCGGCGTCCTCGCTGCGAGCGAAGTCGCCCACATGGTAGTCCGCTTTGTTGCGCGCGGCAAATGCCTCCAGGAGGAAACGGTGATACTCCGGTTCGATACCATCCGCCTGCGCCCAATACTGACCGAACAGCGAGATCACCGCGGAGTGCTTTCGAACGGACTTACCGAGCTTGCGGAGGAGCAAGGCGCTGGCCGCATGGAACATCGCATAGTAGGCCCGCGAAATGGCGGAGTCTGTTCGATCTCTCGCCAGCAGGATTTGCGCGTCTTCAAGCGCGTATCCGGCTTTGTCCAGTAGTGCGGATTGACCCGGAGTCACAGCTTGATTCCGTCGTGACGGATGTTCTGGAGAAATGCTTGGTTGCGTCGCGAGTCCATGTCCGTTTCAGATAAGATCATCGGCGAAAGCACGACCGTGTTTCGCAGGCTGATGTCGGCGACGATTGGACCGACCCACCTCAGCTCTGTGCCGAACTCAACCGTCCCTTTCAGCACCACCAGCACATCGATATCCGAATCCGGTTCGGCGTCACCGCGGGCTTGCGAGCCGTACAGGATGACGCGCGACAGCCGCTCGCCGTACAGGTCAACGAGCCGCGCCTTCAGTTCGGCGAGGATGGGTTTCAGTTGTTCGTTCATTGGCTATCCGGCGTAATCTGTTTCCAACGTTCGACGATCGTTTCCTTGCGGTCTTCGCGCGCATAGACCGTCATAATACTATCGCCGCAGACGACGTTTTGATCGAGGCTGATCTTGACAATCGGAATATAGTGATCGTTGAAGCTTGGCGGCCGCAGTTGCGGCGGGAACCACGAGTCGAAGATGGCCACCAGCGCCGGCTGCTGCTCACGGATATTTTCATCCATCAGCTTGTGCGGTGTCACGAGACCGACCAAGTCCAGCACATAGCGCCGGCCGAAGTAGCCGAGCGCGCCGACATCATTTGTCGCCACGCTTTCTTCGGGATCGAGAATTCGCGGAATCACCTTCGCCAGCCGCACCTGCATCGCGTCGATATTCTGCACCGACAGGCCGTGCAGATAGGCCTTCTTTTGGGCTTCCACAGCCTGGCCCGCGACCAGCACCAGCGCGAGGAGCGCGAGCATCGCTGTCCACCGCACATTGCGGATCACAAGCCAGCCCAGCCCGGCGCCGATCAGCAGATAGACCAACGGCAGCAGCGGGAACAGATAGCGGCCGAAGCTCGAGGTCGTCGATGCTCGCGACCACATCATCACAAAGAACAGGCCCGGCGCGAGCACAATCCACCACGCTCTTTTCCAGAGTGCAATAATCCCGAACGGCAGCAGCAGGTAGATTGGCAGGAAGTTCGCGTCCACGAACAGCGACTTGGTCTCGCTCAGGAACAGCGCGGAGAAGTGCTGCACGTACAGCAGCGACTTGGTCTTGACCGTCAGCGGAAAGGGATAGCCGCCTAACGCGTAATTCATGCCGAAGTACGGCAGCAAGATCGCGGTACCGATCGCGAGCGTTCGCAACTTCTCGCGCTGGGGAATCGCCAGCCAACCCAGACCGAGCAGCATCACGCTTTCCGGTCGCGTCCAGACCGCCAACGCGAGCAGCGCAATCATCCAGCGGTAGCGTGCTGTCGCGAACATGTAGAGCGCCGCGCACACCAGCGCGAGCTGTGTGGTCGATTCCATGCCGCTCAGGCTTGCCCACAACAGTGCTGGACTCGTCACGATCAACCCCGCCGCCAGCCATGCGGCGATCCGGCTCCCCCCCAACTCGCTTGGGGGGGCGGGGGGGGGTGCCTTCGTCTCCCCTCCGTTCACGGGGGGGTAGGGGGGGGTAGTCAGTGCCTCAACCCCCAAATACACAAACCCCGCGCTCGCCGCCAGCCCGAGCATGCCGATGATCTTACCCGCCCAGACCATGTTTCCCGTGATTGCGAACCCGAGCGCCAGCAGCGCGGTATAGAGCGGCGCGGTCGAAGCGGAGATCTGCTCGCCGATGTTGAACGACCAGCCGTGCCCATCGAGCAGATTGCGCGCGAAGGTGGCATGAATCCACGAGTCGTCGAGCGAGAAGCCGTACGTCCCGGCCAGCGCGTGTTCGACGGACAGGTAGTAGCCTTCACAGGCCGCGAGCAACACGAGCAGCGTTGCCGCCGCCACGATCCGCTGCTCAAGGAGGTTCAGGAGTTTCATTCAGGAGGGGTTACAGCCTAACAGCACCGGGCGCACGCAGTGCGCCGCTACGGTCGGCGCTCGGGGTTCTCATGATCCGCTGACCACTGCGCAGGATTGCCCAGAATGTAATCACGAATTTGCGCGAGGTCGCGGTCCCCGCGCACGACGTGTTCATGGAAGCGATGTTGCCAGACCGACTGTCCCCGAGCGCAGCGCAGTTCGTTGATTCGTTTCGTCGTGGCGGCTTTGAAGCCTGCCATGATCGTGCTGAGGGAATCAGGCGCCCGCTCATTCCACCGCCGAAGCAACAGCTCGTTTCGTAGCGGCGCACTGCGTGCGCTTGGAGCAGCTTCGCCCATCACGACCACGGCATGAAAATGATTGGGCATCAGACAGAACGCATCCATGGTGAGCCGTGTGCGCATGGCGATGGTTCGTAGCCACTCGTCAATCACGATCTGCCCCGCCTCGTTGGCAACCATCTGTCCATCTTCGATCACGCCAAACAGGCTCTCGCGTCGCGCGGTAACAATCGTTACAAAATACGCTCCGGGCTCGGAGTACCGCAGGTATTTCAACCGCACCGACTTGAATCGCGGATCGGGAATGCTACCCGTCATGGGTTGATCCGGTGTATCCCGAGCGCACGCAGTGCGCCGCTACGGTCGTTCAACCACGTTGGCTTGTCGCTCGGAGAATCTCCGCACTGCGAGGGGGTAACGATCACACAAGGCATAATAGAGCTTCGAAGCGGCCCGCTGCGTGCGCTCGGGGGTTCGCTCGCCCATCCCGCCCGCCCCGCATAGACCACGATCCCTTCGCACCTTCGTAGCGGCGCACTGCGTGCGCTCGGGGTATCAATCCAACGGGTTACTTCAGCAGCACCATCTTCCGCGTCTGCACCTCCTCGCCGGCTTCGAGGCGATAGAGGTACATCCCCGACGCGAGGCCGTGGCCGTCGAACGTGCGTGCATAGCTCCCCGCGCTCATAGTCTCGTCGGCCAGCACAGCCACTTCGCGTCCCAACAGATCAAACACCGTGAGCTTCACCTGCTCCGTTCGCCCCACCTCGAAGCGAATCTCGGTGGACGGGTTGAAGGGATTGGGGAAGGCGGGGGAGAGGGAGAAGCGTGGCGACAAGCCCCTGTTTTTGCCAACAGAGGTCAAGACACTACCCGTGCGAAGCAGGTACGGGCTCTGGGTGCTTCCCCCGGCCGGCACTATTGAGCCAAGTATCGTACACGCCCCGTCTGAGTGAATAACAAGCTCCGAAGCTGACTCAGATCCGTCTCCGCCAAATGTCGTAGTCCACTCTTGATAGCCCGAGGCGTCCAGTTTAATAATGGCGATATCCGTCCCGGCATCGCCGCCGTAGTGCGCCGTTCCAAGCAATACGCAGCCATCGGGCACGGCTTTCATGTCGGCCAAATGAAAACTGAAAGGACTCTGCACATCCGCCGTTCGCAAAAGGGTACCATCATCCTGCAAGAAATAGAGGTGGACGCTATCGGTTCCTTCGAACGTGACATCGGCTGCAATCACGGTAACTTCGGAGGGCAAACGTTCAATGGCGCTCTCAACTAGCCATCCGTTTCCGCCGTTCCACGAAAACTCGTGATTCCACCAGTGCCCTTGCTCTGTATGTCTCGCACGTAGGTAGTAGTAGTCACACTCATGTGGACCAACCGCGGTGTACGAGCCTCCGGGCCCCTCTTGGACATCTTGGAGCAATGTCTCACCTTCACAATTCTCCGAACCACCGGTCCATTGATTCCCAGGCATTCCCATGCTGTCAGCTTCGATCGGGAAGATTCCCATCACCCCGTGGGGCGATCCGTTTCTCCAGTACACATACGACGTGCGAAATCCTGTATAGAAGTTGTTGTGGGCACCCCGAATCAAGAGATACTGAAAGGGGGACTCATCGCTGTGAGTGTCCAGGGAATCGCCATCGCCCGTGAGAATTCGAATGCTACCACTGGCAAGCGCTACCAAGTTGTTGGACGAGAGTGCCCGCACGTCCAAAATTCGCACTCCTGCATAATGTCGCAGCCAAACGACGTTCCCAGAGGGGTCAACTCGGGCAAGCCAGCTCTGTTCCGGGTCAGGCGCCACTCTGTGCGTGGCGATGATGACGTCACCATTCGGTGCGCAGTCAATGCTCCCAAGTGAAGTCCCAACACTATCCCCCAGCACCCTCGTCCACAACGTATCCGGCTGCGCACAGCACACCGCGCAGCAGCAAATCAGGCCCAACGTCACAGCAGTTCGCATGGCAGGCCTCCTCGATTTGGGTTACAAGTAGAAACCGAACGCCCATCCGTGCGGCGCTACACCGCTCTTTTTGAATGTTCGCTTGTTCGCATTTTCGGTTGTTCGCGTGTTAGGGGATTCGCGAGCCCTTCACGATATAGAAATTCTTCAGCGCCGTCACGCCATTAATGAGGACGACACTCGTATCAGGCGTGGTCGTGACAAGCGTGCTGAACGCTCCTTCGGGATCGCTGTCGCGGTAAACGCGGTAGTAGGGGTTGCCGTCCCGCTCCCACACGAGGCGCAAATCGGTGCCGCCGAACGGCTGTACGACCACCTGTTGCGGCACAAAGACCGGGCCTTCGGCATCGAGCCGCACGACGTACATCTCCGTGCTGCCGCCGCCGAAGCTGGCCGTGCCGCCCGCGCAAATATAGCCGCCGTCGCTGTTTTGCTCGATCCAGTAGCCCGCATCCTGCAAGCCGCCGCCGTAGCTGACGCTCCACAGGCTATCGCCGTTGGCCGCGGTCTTGACGATCCACATGTTCGCGTTCGGCGGTCCAAACGAGTAACTCGCGCCCGTCAGCACGAAACCATTGTCGCCGGTCTCGCGCATGAAATAGCCTGCGTCAAGATCAGCGCCGCCGTAGCGACGGCTCCACAAACTATCGCCGTTAGCATCGGTTTTGACCAGCCAATAATCCGCGCTGCCCGCGCCGAACGAGAACGTATGTCCGCCCAGGGCATAGCCGCCGTCGTTGGTTGCTTCGACCACATAACAGCGGTCAAGCTGCGTTCCGCCGTAAGTATGACTCCACAGGCTATCGCCGGTTGAGTTTGTTTTTACGAGCCAAAAATCTTCGTTGCCCGCTCCGTACGATTGCGTACGTCCGGCCAGCGCGTAGCCGCCGTCGGGGGTTTGCAGTACGCACCAGCCCAGATCAAACCCCGCGCCGCCGTAGCGCCGGCTCCACTGTGGATTCCCGTTCGCGTCGGTTTTCACCAGATAGAAATCGGAGTCGCCCGCACCGCTGTACGAAGTTGAGCGACCGACCAGCGCGAAACCAAGATCGCCGGTCTCGATCACCATATAACAAATATCGATGGCCGCCCCGCCGTACGTGCGGCTCCACAAACTGTCGCCGTTGGCGTTGGTCTTGACGAGCCAGAAATCGCTCGATCCCGCGCCGAAGGTTTCGGTATAACCGGCCATCGCGAAGCCGCCATCGTTGGTCTGAATGACCGAGTAGCAGCGGTCGAGGTGGTTGCCGCCGAAGTGGTTGGTCCACAGCGTGTCGCCGTCGGCGTCCAGCTGGACCAGCCAGAAATCTTCGTTACCCGCGCCGTAGCTCATCGTCAACCCGCCGACTATGAAACCGCCGTCGCTGGTTTGTTGCACCGCCTCTGCTTCGTCATAGCCCGGGCCGCCGATCGCCCGCGTCCACAGGCTATCGGGCGCCTGGGCGAAACTCATCGAAACCCAATTCACCATCATCGCTGCAAGGAACAGGAAACCGGTATATACCTTCATCGCTCTCCTCCTGCTTCATCCACTCGTCTGTCAACTATGTTCGGTCGAATTTCATGCGGCTATCATTGCCACCACAGCCACGTCCTGATCAAGACGAGAACCAGCGCGATCACCACCAGCGTGACCGCCATCTCGGCCTCCGCATTCAGGTTTCAAGCTTCACGTTTGAGGTTCTCGGCTTACCGCGCTCCCCACCACAGCAGCCCGATCGCAAACAGCGCAATCAGGATCACGCTCCAGATTCGGTTACCCAGCGCGACCCAGCGCAAGAACTCATCGATGCGCTCTCCGCGTTTGCCCAGATCTTGCTTGATGAGCGCCCAGCCAATTCCGACCGCCGCGACCGTCGCGAAGATCCCTGCCATCTTGACCCAAAACCACACGCCAAGTTCCATCTCGGCCTCCGCATTCAAGTTTCAGGTTTCAAGTTTCAAGTTTTCGATTTAGGAGAGCCCCCATCCCCAAATCTTCCAGTAGCCGTTGATCTTCCGCAGCCAATAGGTTCCGTACACGAGCACATTTCCGGTCATGTATTGCTCCGTCCGTACGCGCGCATCACCGACGTGCGGCGGTTCGACGAACCCCAGCTGTTCGATTTCGGCGGAATCCAGCACGGTGCGCTCGGTGATCGTGTATTGTTTGATCTCGACCGGACCCGGCAGCGAATAGTGCTCGAAATATTCCAGCGCGAGCACGGCCTTGGCCTGCTTCTCATTGCCCGCTTTCATCGCGTTGATGAAGGTGGCGATGACCTCGGCGATGGAGTCCTGCACGGCGGGCACCGCCTGCTTCTCGGAACCGGGAGCCGCGGGTTTCGGCGCGACAGCCTTTGGCGGCGGCGCACTCGGCTTGCACCCGCCGATCACGAGCGGTAGTAGAATGAGTAAGTAGGCGATAATTTTCATTTGTAGCGTCGCACCGCCGTGTGCGATCTATCTTGCGGCGGCATGTCTCTGGAGTCTTGACATGCCCCGCTCAAGAACTCGGCGTTTGTTTCTGATTTCCCGACCCGATTCCTGCTCGCGCCTCATCCGCCCTGCAAATACACTCCGGCGGAAATATCGAGGGCGGTTTCCGGGCAAACCAGCCAATTGCCTTCCATGTCCATGCTGATCTCGTACTTCTCGTCGCTATACTTGTAGAAGGCAAACTGCCACTCCTCCATGTTGCCGAGGTAACCGAGGCGGCACAGGTGCGTGGGAACTTCTTCCGTCGGGTCTTGCACATCGACGTAGGCATAGTAGCTGCGAAAGCGCAGTTTCAGCTTGACAAGGGTATGATCCCACTCCTCGCTGATGCGCTTTTCCAGCCGCGCTTTCAATGCCTGCTGAACCTGCTCGGGAATCGGGCCGCGCAGGATGTAGGTCTGTGTGCCCTCTTGCTCGGGCGGTGGGGACTTCTTCATCGGGGAATCCTTATTGCATGCGCTACCAGCCGCTCGCCGTAGTGGGCTTGCAGCCGCTCGCGCAGGTCGGAAAGGATGGTATGTAATGGTGCTGTCATATTCTATTATTTGTCGCGCCGCATAGATATGCGCTCGGGCGAATTCAACGAACCTCGATGAACGAACCATGCAAAACCACCGCCGTCCAAACCTGTCATCCTGAACAAGTCTTCGCCGTGAAGGATCGCTGAAAGTCTCGGACTCGGAAAATGAAATCAACTTTCAGTGATTCTTCAGGCCGCGAAATCCCCCCGACGCGACCTTCAGAATGACTGAGGAATAACCCGTTGCTGCGAACAGAATGATCGCGGCCTCTCCGTAGCGGCACAACGCGTGCGCGATATTCGGTATCCCCACGATCACAGAATCCGTGACCAGAGGGTGTCACCGTCCGCGCTGAGCTTCAACAGAAAGCCATTCCCCGCCGCAATGAAACCGCCGTCTTGCGTCTGCTGTATCGAATTGGCGCTGAGGATCGCACCTCGCTCATACTTGACTGACCAAAGGCTGTCACCGTCAGACGAAAGCCGAATAATCCACGCCTTCCTCGGTTGCTGGCCCACATAGCCCGCCACAATGAACCCGCCATTCGCCGTAACCGCGATGGCATTTGCAGCACTGACCGCAGTATCGCCAAACGTCTTCGTCCAGACGGTCCCCATCGACGAGCTGACTCGCGCTACATACGCCTGCACTCGGTCTCCGTACGACTCGGAATACCCTGCGAGAACATAGCCACCGTCGTTCGTGAGTGCCAATGCGCGTGCTTCTTCGTAGTTATCGCCGCCGTGACCGTTGCCCTGCGTCAAGTGACCTGCCGAGTCCAACACATATAGATATGCGTCACCATACAAGAACCCGGCCACCGCGATTCGCCGATCCGGAAGAATTTTCAGGTCATTTGCTAACGAAGTGAAGCCAAATCTTGCCGTCCACAGTGTGTCTCCGTTGGCGGCGGTCTTGACAACATAGGCGGTCAATCCTCCTGTGGTGTCGTTCGCCCATCCTCCAGCCGCGACAAGTTCACCGTCGTCCGTTTCTTCGACAGCCATTCCGCGCCAACTATCGTTCCCAAGCGTGGTTTCCCATTGTAGACTTCCATCTGCGGCAATTTTCGCCATGAAGAAGTCATCAGAACCCGAGGTGGAACGCGACGCTCCAGAAACGGCAACGCCACCATCCCTGCACAAATCTATGCCTTCAAGTTCATATCGTAAGCCGTTACCATACGCTTGCATACTTCGCGCGTTCCCGTCTGCGTCAAATCTGGCGACGGCATAAGAATAGGCTGGACTCGCGCCGACCGTCCAACCACCAACTATCAGGTCTCCGTTTGTTGCTTCGCGCACGTCACGAACGACTGATAGTCTGGCGTTTACATCCGATACGTCGTTGACGCTGGATTCCTTGCATGAAATCACGACGATACCAAGCAGTATCGAAATCATAGCGTGGATGCAAGCCCGCAATGTGCTGTTCATGTTCTCCTCCCTCTCCCCTCCGCGAGGCCCCCACACCGGAGGCCCCGCATCAGGAAGAGTGTGTTTGTTACACCATTTCCGTCGCCAATTCCGCGGTCGGAGTTGGGATTTGGATTTTGGGATTTGGGATTTGCTTCCGGAATCCTGCGTACGTGACCGGAAACGCGTCGATCTCTTCGATCGTGGGTTTGCCTACCAAGCCCTGCACGATGCGGTTCATGCCGAAGCCGCAGCCCGCGTGGGGCAGGCCGTGCGAACCGACCTCTTCGAAGTACGGCTCGAAATCGCCGATCACCGACGCGCGCACCTGCTCCTCGCTCGCGTCCTGCGCCATCTTCGTGTACCATTCCCAGCGGCGGCTGACGAGATGCTCGAACATCAGCGAGCCTTCCAGCCGTTCGCGCAGGGTCTTCAGGTCGTGCAGCCTGACCGCCGCGCCCACCGATTCGCCGCTGCCGGGCAGGATCAGATCGGCGCTGTCGATGCGGCCCTTGCCGTCGGGCTGCATGTTGAAGAACTTGATGACTTTCAGCTCGCGGCCTTCGAGTTCCGCGTGCTCGAACATCGGATCGGGAAACTTGATCAGGAACAGCGGCCCGTGCAGCTCGGCCAGCATGAGTTCCTGCCGGTGCGAGAAATCCTCGCCCCACTGAATGGTCTCGCCCTTCAGTTGCAGCGTGCGGATCGCGTGATCGTAGGAGAGCCGCGTGAACGTCGAATGCGACCACTTGTCTAACAGTTGGACGCGCCCGGCACTCAGACCGAGTTCAGCCGCGTGCGCGCTGAGCTGGCAGCACAGGCCCTGCACGAAGCCTTCGATCTCCGACAGCAGCGCGGGATAGAGTTCGTCGGGTTCGCCGCGAAACTCGATTTCGTGCAGGCTGAATTCCAGACAGTGGCGGCCATCCGACGGGTCGTGGCGTTCGCCGCGGAAGCTGCGGCCCGCCGTGAACACTTTCGGAAACTCGCCCAGCGCGCCTTCGAGGTGCAATTGTCCGGTTTGCTTGAGAAAGACCGGCTGCGCGGCCCAGGTCGTGCCGCTGTCGAGCGCGGCTTCCATCAGCGAATCCACGAATTCGCAAGCGCCCGACGCCCGTACCAGCGACGGCACTTCAACATACGTAAACCCACGACCCCACCAATACGAGAAGCTCGTGCGCGTGACCAGATCCCAGAGCTGAATTTGTTGCGTCGAATTCATCAGACTTCCTCCTTGTGTGATCCGCCTCGGGTCTCCCCCCACTCTGTGGGGGGACTAAGGGGGGTCGGATCGGGGTGAACATTCATTTAGGGACGACTCTCGGGTCGTCGTTACTACTTGACAGTGACGGCTCACAGGCCGTCGTTACTCATCGGTTCGTGTCATCGTGGTGCGCGCCGGGCATCATCGCGCGTCGCCACGTTCCCGCCAGACGCGGGTAGAGACAACCCTGTGTGGTTGTCCGTTTGTGGAGGAAGTGGGATCTTGCCCACGGTTGAGTTTAGTCGATAGGGGGTCTTCGTCGTTTGTTACTTCAACAGCAGCATCTTCTTTGTTTCTTGCGCGCCGTCCGTTTCGAGCCGATAGAAGTACAGCCCGGAGGCCAGTTCGTGGCCGTCGAATTGCAGTCCGTGCGTTCCAGCAGCGAGCGTTTCGTCAACCAGTACGGCCACTTCGCTTCCCAACACATCAAATACCTGCAGGCGAACCGCTGCGACCTGCTCCAGTTGAAACTCGATCCGGGTGCCTGCGTTGAACGGATTCGGGTAATTCTGCGCCAGCCAGAACGCGCGCGCTACCGGAGCGCCCGCCCGCGCGTCGTTCGGTTGATGGAAATAGAACGCGCCGATATCGGCCACCGTCGAATCCGGATCGCGCGACAGTACCGGCGGCGGATTCCCCGCATCAATCAGCGGCGAGGTCGCGGTCGGCTGGAAGTCGCCCTGCTCGGCATCGACAAACAGCGGATCAAGAAAGATGTTGTGGCGACTGTCACAGGAGTCGCCGTTGGCATTGACGCGGTCGAGCAATCCCAGCAAGGTATCAACGCTGTCGCCCGCAAAGTTGCCCTCGGTGTTTCCGAAGAAGGCGCAATACGAAAGCCGTTGAGGAGCGGGCGGGTTGTAAAGCGCGGCGCCGTCCGAATTGAAGGCGAAGACGCAGGCTCGCAGCCGCGGGGTAGAGAAGGGGCTGACATAGATTCCGCTGCCCTCGATCGCCGCCTGATTCCCGACAATCGTGCAGCGCTCCAACGTGGGATCATATCCGCCGGACGAGACAAACAGCCCGCCACCTTGACCGCCTTGATTGTCGGTGATCAGGCAGTTCGTGAGGATCAGATGGCTGGCCACCCACAAACCGCCACCTTGCTCAAACGGTCCGACGTGATTGGCGCGCACGGTGCAGCGCCTGAATTCGCACGTTCCCCCGAACGTCGCTGCGATTCCTCCACCACTACCACCACAGCTGTTCTCGTACACATCGCAGTCTTCAAAATAGGCTTCCCCGTCTTCGGCCCAAATTCCACCGCCGTAGTCCGTGGCGTAGTTGGAATCAAATTCGCAGCGGCGGACGAACATCCCCGGGCAGTCGAAGATATCCAGCGCGCCTCCGCGCTGGCCCTGGTTCCGGGTGAAGCGACAGTCTTCCATCACGCTCGGCTCGGCGCAGCGGAAGAGTTGCAGCGCGCCGCCATTCACCTCGCAGCGGTTTCGCTCGAACAGACAGGCCCGGATCTCTGTCCACGAATTCCACACCGCCAGTGCCCCGCCCTCGTAGCTGCCTTCATTGTCACGGAACGTGCAGTGCTCGAAGCCGGCGCGGCCGATATTCACGTGCATCGGTGCGGCGCGCGCGCCCGCGCTGTCGCTACGCGCGAATTCGAATACGCAGTAAACGAATCGGCAGGTATCCAGATTGTTCTCGATCCGGATTCCCGCCCATCGTTCCGGATTTGCCGTCGTATCAGCGGTGAAACGAATCGGATTCTGTTCCGTGCCTGTCGCGGTCAGCACCGTCCCCGCGGCCACCGCGAGCCGGTAGTAGCCCGCAAACAGAACGGTCACTCCGGATTCAATCGTCAGTGCCGCATCGCTCGTAATCGTGAGATCGTTTTGCACGACATACGGGCTTCCCGCGGCTGTCCAAATCCCCGCCACTTCCGGTCCCGCCACAAACGTGGTATCCGCCCTCGCCATCGAACACACCAACAGCAGCAACCCCAGAGTCATTCGTCCCATCACACACCCCCATGTGTTTCATAGATGATACCGCCATGTCCTAAATGCCTGCCAACAAATTCGGCAGTTTCGGTGTTTCAGCCATTCACGGCCTGATCTCCATCGTCTCCGGCCCCAGCACCGGCCCTTCCGTGATCGCGCTGAGGCGGACGGTGCGGCGGGGAATCGCGATCCCGCGTTTCTTTTCGGTGACGACGATGGAGTCCGCCTGTTCCACGCACTGCGTGGTCGTGTCGTGCGCCATCAAGGTCAGGCACAGCTTATCGACCTTCACGCGCTGCTTGCCCTTCACGTCGCTCGTGGTGTACGCGCGACCCGTGGAGCGCTGCCAGAACCAGCCGTAGCTCGTCTCGGCGGTAACGTGCAGATAAACCCGCGTGGAATCGCCGGTCAGCGCGACAGTTGTACGCGTGATGTCGGTCTGCGTTTCGTCCGCTGTGAGCATGGCGGCGAACAACAGTATCGGTAGCGCCAGCAGGAGCAACTTACTTGAGCAGCAGGAGTTTTTGCGTGTGGCCACGGTCTTGGGTCTTGAGTTGACAGAAATAGACTCCGGACGCCTCGGCGGCGGCGTTCCAGCGAATCACATGACCTCCGGCGGCCGCCTGCCCGTCAAACAGCGTCGTCACCATTCGGCCGGTCAGGTCAAATACGGTAATCGTCACACGTTCCGCCCGCGCCAGCTCGAACGGAATCGTGGTCGTCGCGTTAAACGGATTCGGGTAGTTCTGGCCGAGCGCGAATTCAGGTACGGGCCGACCGGGTTCATCCGCCCGGACCGTGTGGTGGTAATAGAATGCGCCGATATCCGCGAACGTCGAATCGGGATCGCGGGGTAACGAGTGCTGTCCCGCGTCGATGCACGGCGAATCCTCGCTGAGCCGGTAGTCGCCGCCTTCCAGATCCAGCAAGCCGGGATCCTGATACAGGTTGTACAGCACATCGCACGAGTCCCGGTTGTCATTGACACGGCTGACAACGCCGAGTGCATCGGGGTCGGGGTTTTGCGCGAAGTTGCCATCCGGATTCTCGAAGAAGCAGTTGTAGAACACGCCGCATCGATTCCAAATAGCAGATGGCGGGTTCGCCACCGCCGCCGCGCCGGTATTACGAGCGATCACACACGATGTCAGCACGGTATAATCCGGGTAGGCCATCTCGATCGCGCTCCCGGAAGCCGTAACGGAGTTTTCAACGATGGTAGTGCGCGAAATCGTGAGCACCGGATAGTAAGTCGTGGCCAGTCCGCCCCCGACAGCGGCCGAGTTCCCGGCGATGATGCAATGATCGATCTGGACCTCACCGTAGGAAACATACACACCCCCGCCGTCCTGCTCGCTGTGGTTGCCCGAGATCAGGCAGTTGGTGATGCGCGCGTTACTGCTCCCGACATAGATCCCGCCGCCAGGGCTCGCGCTGTGATTGTCGCGGATCGTGCACGAGTCGATCAGCGCGTCGGCCTCGCCCACACTGATTCCCTCTCCATCATTGTCTTCAATCACGCACCGCCTGACCGTCGCCATCGTTCCGCTGCCGATGCAGATTCCCCCGGCGAAGTGCTCGCCGCCCCAGTAACGCGATTCGCGAATCACGCAGTCTTCGACGGTTGCCACGCATTCATTGCCGAACCACAGTGTACCGCCGATTGGCCAGTTGGCTTCAAACCGGCAGGACCGGAGTTCCACATCACAGCCGATGAACGCCGCAATCCCCCCGATCCCGCTCTGGTCCACATAATCGGTCACACAATTGCTAAATTCACTGTGTTCCAGCCTGACGCGGCAGCCTGTCGCCTTCATGGGTGTCCCGGTCCCGCGCGAGAGACTCATCCGACAATACGCGAATTCGAGCGTCGCGTCCGGCGCGCTGGTGATTCCCCGCCACCACGGCGCGGATCCCGGGCCGTTGGTGAAGACCACCGAATCGGTCGCGGTACCCGTCGCGATCAATGCCCCGCCCGTAACCACTTCGACCCATCCATAATCGAGGAACAGGACTTGGACCCCGGCCTCGATGCGCAAGGTATCCAACTGCGCGACGCTAATCCCTCCTGACACCAGGTACGGACTCCCGTTCGCGGTCCACGTCCCGGAGACATCCCCCGCCGCCACCCACGTCGTATCCGCGAGGCTGGGCTCCGCCAGTGCGACCATGAACAACACGACGAGGGTGCATGCGATGATTTGGGTGGTTTTCACGTTTCAAGTTTCACGTTTCAAGTTTACCTCAAAAACACTTCCCTTACGGCATCCTTGCCCAGCACTTCGTTGACGCGTTCGATGATCTCCGGCTTCAGGAATTGCAGTTCGGTGCGCCAGGTGTCATGATCGCATTCGATGGTCAGTCGGCCGCGCTCGATCCTCGCGGGTCTGGTGTGCAAGGCATTGACCGGACCGACGATGGCTTCCCATTGCGTGGCGACGCGCGCGGACAGCACGTGCCCCTGCCAGCCCTTGCGCTGCAGGATCCGCGTAATCAGATCGCCAATGGGAGTCATCCGCTCGGTTCGTCGCATGTGGCTTACGGCGTGTGCTTGAGCGCGCGTGACAGCTCCGGCAGCAGGTGCTCTTCAAGCCGTTGCTTCAGTTGGTCCTGATGCGCCCCCTCGAACTCCACCAGTCGGCACGCGATCTTGTTCGCCGTCAGCAATCTTGCAAACTCGCGGCAGCCCGGCGGAATCCACGCGTGTTCATCACGGGTTCCGACATCAATCACCACGGCGTTGAGCTTCAGCAGATTCGATTTGTAGTCTCTGACTTTGCCCGCCAGGTCGCCGAATCCGGATTCCCAGCGCGCCCATACCACCGGATCGAGCGCGACGGTCCCCTGGACCGCATGATACGGATACTCGAAGAACGGTGGTTTGCCGTCAGTTCGGGGCGCAAACGTGATTCCATAGGCGATCGCGAAGACTCCGGTCAAGTCCGCGGCGTTCAGCATCCCGTTGACTCTCGACATCAGCAGGAGTTTAGCTTCCTGCTCCGGCAGCCGGGACAACGTGTCCATCAGCGCCAGCGTCCTCTCGATTCGCACCGGATCAGCAAACATGTCATGCTGCTTCAAACCATCGGGGGCGGCGAGTCCGGGCGACAGGGCATAGACGGCGCCGAACACATCCGGGTGACGCATTGCCAGGAAGAGCGCGCCGAACCCGCCCATCGAATGTCCCGAGATCCCCCGCGCTGCCGGAGCGGGCAGGGTTCGGTAGTGCGCGTCCACATAGGAGACGACGTCGCGCACGATGAACGACTCCCAGTCTCCTGCGAGCGGTGAGTTGACATAGAAACTACCCTGCAGGAAGTCGCTGCCGTTCGGAATGACGACAATCATCTCGTTCACGCTCCCCGCGCCGATCAGCTGATCCATCATCGGCTGGAGCGAGAATCCGTACACGCCCCACAGCGTGTAGTAGTGAACCAGATCGCCGAAACCCGGGAGAAAGTACACGACCGGGTAGCTGCGGGATGACGAGCGGTACGACGGCGGCAGATACACCGACACCGGTTGCTCGTCGGGAATCGCGAACGCATTATGTCGCAGCGATGGTGCCGGCACGGAAACCGCATGCAGTTCGCCGCCGGGCGGCGCTGGCGTGGTAGCGACCGCGTCGGGTGTTTGCCCGCGGACGGTTCCGGGTCCGGCCGGGCAAACGAGTCCGAGCCAACATACCGCAAGTACGATTACGAAAAGAATTCGTTGCATGTTCTTTTCTCCCCCTCGCTCACGGGGACAGAGGTGGTTCGGCGGAAGCGTAATCCGATTCCGTCCGGGTTGCGCCGACTTAACCGGGCCCGGCGGCGTATGGCCAGGCCACGCCACCCAGCCCGTTGCGCTGAAAACTGGGCGTCCTGAAATCCACAACGATGTGGGCGGGCTAAACCAAGTTAATATACGAAATTCGCCTCTGAATTCCAAAAAAAAGACCGCCCGAAGGCGGTCTTTAAGTATATATCCTGTTTGCGGTTACAAACGTTTTTGCGCTGTCGTGTATTTTCCGGGTCTGGGTCCTGATTTGACCTCGGAAGGCCTCGATAATCCGTCAGCGCCGCAAGGACTCAGGTCCGTACGGGTTGGTCTTTTTCTGCGAAAGCGGCTGTGCGTCTGAGCGCTTCCGCGACATCCGGCCGCGCCAAATAGAAGTTTAGGTTATTCAACATTTTAGGAACACTCGCTCGCTCAAACGATTCCCGTGCTTTGGCCAGATCTCCGCTCTTCTCATAGGCCAACCCGAGATAGTACAGGTTGAATGCATCGAGGGGACTCGACTGCGCCAGTTCCGTGACCGCCTGGGCATAGTGTCCGTCGTGGTACTCGACCAGTCCCGTGCAGAAATGCGACAGTTCGCGGAAATACGGATCGCTCAAGGTCGCGACCAATTGCGATAACTTGTCGGCATAGTGCCGGGCGGCAGCCACGTCACCCGAGACCGCTTCGTAGATACACCCGTTGACGGCAGCCTGCACGGCCTCCTGCCGTCGCCGGATCGCGGCCGGAAAGCCCGCGGCGTCACATTCCCGCTTCTGTTCCTGAAAAACCTGCTTGGCGTCGGCAAACTGACGGCGAACCAGTAACATTCGGCCCAGCATGTTCAGGTTCTGGACCGTCTCATAGGGCGATTGCGCCGCCCGCGAATACTCGACCTGCTCGCGCATCAGTTTGAGCGCCTGCTCATGATCGCCGCGGTCGTAGCAGCAAAACACCTTCGCGAGCTTCAGCAGCCCCCATGCTTCGGCGGCCAGCGAATCATCTCCCGCTCGCACCAGATAGGGCACCGCTTCGTCGTGCCGGCCGAGCATCATCAGGTTCGTGGCCGCGCCCACCCGCGCGTTGACGAAGCCCGGGTCCAGCGCCAGCGCCTGTTTGTAGTTATCCAGCGATTCTGCGTACCGGCCCTGCGTCAACAGGAATTCCGCGAACGAATCCCGTGGATTCGCCTCGCCCGGCAAGATCTCCGTCTGCCGCTTGAAGGCCTGCTCCGCGGCCTTCATGTCGCCCTTGCGCACGCAGTAATAGCCGAGCATGTTATACGCTGCGGGGCAGGCCGGCTTCAGGGCGATCGCCCGCTGATATTCGGCAATGGCCTCGTCGTATTGCTGCGCCTCGGCATAGCAGTCGCCGAGCAAGCGGTGCGCTCGTTCATCCTTCGGATAGTGGGCCGCCAGGGTCGAGCACGCCTCGAACTGCGCGCGCCTGTCCGCGTTCAGCTGCGCCTGCAGGCTGAGGATCCACAGCCGTTCGCCGTCGGAAACCTTGTTGATGCGTTTGGTGGCCTGGCCCACGAGGTCCGAAGAGACTTTGTTTCCGGCGAAGGCGTCGATCCGGATTCCGAAGCCGGAACGGGCGGGCTTGCTGCGTTCTTCGGGACGGGACATCGTCTCGGCCTGCGAGGCGACCTCGACCATCTCCCCGGCATTCGGCTGCACCATGGACAGTCCGGCATAGGCCATGGCAAAGTCCGAGTCGATCATCGCCGCGGCCGCGAATTCGGCCCGCGCCGCGTCGCGTTTGGCGCACTCGGCATATTCCATGCCCTTCAGAAAGTGCTGTTTGGCCTCGGCGGAATTGGTGGTCAGTGGAATCGTATCCGACCGCATTCTGGCACAGCCAAGGGCCAGCAACACACCCAGCAGCATCAGACTCAAAATACGACTATTCATGGCGGATTTACGCCCTCCTGATCGACTGAACTTCACGGGTTCTGTTACTTAGACTCGGGAATCGATGAAAGGGATTCCGGGATAGTCAACCAACTTGGTGACTTTTGAGAGCACACGAGGCGGGTGCCGCACACCCGCCCCGCTTCCTGCATCCGCTTTCGAACGAGTCCCTGCCGGTCAGTTCAAGCGAACCGGCATGATCAGCATGAGCAGGTTTTCATCTTTTTCCTGTTCGGCGGGAGTGACGATTCCGGCGGAGGTCGGTCCGCCTAATTTCATCACGACTTCGCCGGTGGGAATCTGTTTCAGCATGTCCATCACGTAGGCCGCGTTGTAGCCGACTTCCATCGGGTCGCCGTCATAGCTGCACGGCACCGACTCTTCGCCTTCGTTGCCCTGCTCCGCGTCTTCGACGTGAATCTGAATCTTCTCGCTGTCTAACTTGAGCCGGATCTGCCGCGAAATTTCGTTGGACACGATCGCCGCGCGGCGTACGGCCCCGCCCAATTCGTCCGCGCCCACGGTCAGCGTGTTGTTGTTGCCCTGCGGAATCACCGCTTCGTAGTTGGGATAGCGGCCTTCGATCAGCTTGGAGATCAGCGTAGTATGGCCGACGCGGAAGCCGATCTGATTGCCCGCGAACACGACCTCAACTTCGCCTTCGCGTTCGCAGACACGCTGCACGCTCTGCATCGCTTTCTTGGGCACGATCGCGGTCTTTTCGTCGCCCGCATAGGTGGTGTTGAGCGCGCTCACCTTGACCAGCCGGTGCCCGTCGGTGGAGACCAGCCGCAGTTCGCCCGCCACCGCCTGCACATAGACGCCGGTGAGTTGCGGCCGCAGTTCATCCTGCGAGACGGCGAAGATCGCTTTTTCGATCATGCGCTTCAGCCGCATGCGGTCAAACTTGAAGACCGGCAACGCTTCCAGCGTGGGGATCTTCGGGTAGTTGGCCACGTTTTCGGTGGCGAGCTGATAGAGCTTGCCGCCGGCGTCGCGCACATTCAGTCGATCGCTGTCCTTGGTTTCGACGTTCATCAGGCCGTCGCCGCCCCAGCCGCGCACGAGGTCGAGCAGCTTGCGCGCGGGCAGCAATGCTGTGCCGTCGCGTTCACCTTTGACTTCGAGCTTGGTCTCCATCGAGACTTCGAGGTCCGTCGCGGACAGCGTCAGCTCGTTCTTGTCGAGTTTTGCCAGAATATGCGTGAGCACCGGCATCGGACTTTTGGCCGGAACCACGCCCGCCACGGTCGAGAGGGCGGACAGCAATGCGCTTTGAGAAGCCGAGAACTTCATGAACACCTCAGTATGATCAAACGACAAATTACAAACATCGGACTCTCCCCCCACATCCTGTGGGGGGATCAAGGGGGGAATCCTCGCGGCGGCATGTCTCTTTCGCAGTGGACATGCCCCGCTCGGAACCGGCTTCATCCCTCTCTACTCCGGCCTCCACCGATACGTAAACCCGGTCACATGCTTACTCTGAATCCAGTACGCCTTCACCGGTTTGATTTCGGTCAGCGACCCGCGCCACGCTCCCGCCTCCGTGTTGTAGTACATATACCCCGCGCCCTGCTCAATCACTTTGTCCGACGTGCTGATGGTGCCGCCCAGAAACCCGGCGTCCAAGAGCGTCGCCCCGACCTGTTCACGCGGTAGATTCCGCACCGTCGCCCACGAATACGGCGTATACGAGTTCGGATTCACTACCGAGCTGTCCACCACTAGCGCCGAGCACGGATGCATCACGCCAGCCAACACCAACCGCGGCGGAAACTGCCACCAGGCCTGGTACCAGTAAGCGCATGACCCCCGCATCACCGGCGGGGTCTCCAGCGAACCCGCCCACACACAGTTCGAATACTCACTCCGATAGGAGAAGCCCCCGCCCTGTCGAATCACGCGATCGGCCGTGACTAGGTTGCCGCACGCGGGTTGTTCATCCAGAATGTCTGAAGGTCTGAACGACCGCGTGCACCAAATCGGTTCGTTCGCCTCGGTCAAGTCGAGAAACTCGAATCCCGGCAGCCCGAACGAATAGTAACCGGACATCGGCATGTCGAAAGTGAAATACCCCACCGTGTCCGACCGCGCCAGCAAAACGTACGTCCCATCGTACTTCAGCGCTTCAACTCGATAAAACCGCGACGAATGCCCCTTGTCTTCGTCCGCGTACATCCGCTCGCCGCCCCCGCCGATCACGAGGTAGTCATCATCGGCACGCTCCCCCGCATACACCCAATATTCCGTGGCATCGGCAATCTCGACCCAGCGCAGAACCAGCGAGTCGCCGTTTCCCGTCGCATAGATCGTCAACTGCAGCGGATCATCCGCCCATGCCGTCATGCCAAAGAACAGCACCGCCACGATCGCCCACCACACGGAGTTCATACAGCCCTCCTGTGTAATTTCTCCGAGCGCACTCAGTGCGCCATTACGATCACCCCCAGCAGGGTCTTCAGACCCTGCCGGAACCGGGTTTGGCCCCTGCGGTCTTTTCTGTCATTCTGGACACCGC
Organism: candidate division KSB1 bacterium; assembly: GCA_016214895.1. NCBI lineage: Bacteria > Pseudomonadati > Candidatus Zhuqueibacterota bacterium. The sequence goes on along the minus strand of JACRMR010000017.1, from coordinate 50,001 downwards.
AACGCGGGCGTCCAGAACCTCTCCGAGAGTTTCCGGACCTTCGCGGACGAAGTCCGGAATGACACACACCTTCCCCGCCGCGGCGGGTTAGCGCACACTCCTTCCGAAACCTAAACACCTGACCCGCGCGTTACCCGCCCGGAATCGGTTCCGGAATTCCGTCCCCCATCCCTATCGGAGCAGCATCGCCTTCCGGACAATCTGCGTCTGCGGCGCCTCCAGGCGAACGAAATACAACCCGCTCGCGAGTGCCGACGCATCCCACGTCAGCGTGTATTCGCCGGGATGATAGTGACGATCCGCGAGCAGTTCGACTTGCCGCCCGAGCAGATCATAGACCACGATTCGCACGTCACTCGCACGCGGCACCGTGAAGCTGAATTGCGTGGACGGATTGAACGGATTCGGGTAATTCTGTTCGAGCGTGAACCGCCCCGGCAGCTCGGCCGGACGCTCGCGTGCGTCCTGCGGAAATTCGGAGCCGATCGCAAACTGGTCGAACCAGGTTTCCCACGCCGTCGCCGCGTCGTTCCGGCCGGTGACCTTCACGGTCAGCGTATGCGGGCCGCGTCCGATCACGCGCCACTGTCCCCACACCGTATCCGTGCGCGCAATGCGCCAACCGTTGTCCAGCCGGTAGGTATCAAACGACACCACATCCAGCACGCCGTCGATCAGCGTCTGCACGATCGTCGCCCCCGTGGTTGCGGCGAAGAAGTAGCACGTCCGGTAATTGCCGCTGTCGGGAAACGTGAAGGCCAGGCTGAGCGAGTCGCCGATTCCCGTACCGCGCAGCCAGCGCACCACGTTGCGACCCCACGGGTAGCTCTGCCCGGCCGGCGTCCAGGTGGGCGCGAAGCGGTCGCTGTACGTGCTCCCCCGCCAGGCCGTCGTGACCAAATCCTCCGCTTCATAGCGAATCAGCTGATAGTGCTTCAGCGCGTGATCCGCCACGGCATTGTTCTCGCTGCGGAGTACCAATTCGCCCACCGGAAGTCCGGCCGGAATCACCACCCGGCCTTCCAGCCTGCCCGTGAGATCGGCGATCACGCTGGGATCAACCCACGCGAAAGTGTGCGAAGCCTGTTGGATCGTCGCCGACTGCCCCGCCGGGATTCCGTGCAGGGAGACGCTCAGCGTATCCGCCATGAACACCAGTGAATCCGCATCCATTCGCTCGGGCCGGAACGTGAACAGCGGCGTCGAGCTGACCCGCCAGTCGGCGGCGGCGGTCTCGGTTCCATTGGCAAACCTGACGGTCAGCGCTGCCGTACCGTCCAAGCCCACCGGCGAAATCACGGTGAAATCAATCACGCCGCTCGCGCGTACTTCCGTGTCACCGTTGGTCAGCACCAGATCAGTTCCGCCCCACGTCGCGCCCTCCAGCCAGCTCTGCGGCGCCAACCCGTAACCCACGAACCGCAATGGCTCGCCGGGATAGCTCTGACCATCGCCGCTCACGTCGCTCACGGCCCAGCGCGGCAGCGGCGCATAGTAGAAGGCCGTCGTCTGATAATTCGCGGGCACTTCACGGTACCCGCCGCACTCCAGCGTCATGCGCAAACCGTCCGCGAACGGCACCGGATCGGCCACGTGCCAGCGATACGCCGCCGCCTGGCCACCGCCCAGATACAGACACCCGTGCGCAGTAAGCTGATGGGGATCGACCTGTCCCTGCAAGTTCGTCCACAAGTAACCGCCGTTGAAATAGCCCTCGATGCCGGTGCCGCGCCACTGCGGAGAGTTGGCACCGTTCAGGTAGATCGCTTCGTCACCCTCTATCGTCCGGTGATCGGTCCCTATCATCTGCCAGAACATGCCGACGAAGTTCCCCGCGCCGCGTTGATTGAGCACTTCGTACAGCCGGAACGCCGGATTCGACGCGGCCTGCTGATAGAAGCTCTGCAAGCGGAATGGCTTGACTTCACTTTCCGCGCGCGCCACGACTTCGAGCACCGCCGTCACCGCCTGGGTAGTGGCGGTGCGATTCTCGGCTTCCACGCGCAGCGATTGTTTGAACGGCAGCGGCAGATTCAGATAGAGCGTATCTCCGCTCATCCCGCTGACCGCGGACTGAAACGGTCGCCAGCCGCTCGCGGCACCAAACAGCGAATTGACCGGGCCGTTCAGAACCGGCAGCGGGTAGTCGTCGCTATACACCCGGATCCACAGACTGTCATGCAACGCTGCCGTGTGCTCCCCGAGCAGCAACATGACCCGTCGGCAGGTTCCGTTGCCGGTGTATCCGACCATCGTATCGGTAACCGCGGGGCTGACATTTCGTGTGCCCGCGATCACCTGCACCGCTCCACCCAACTCGGGCGGCTGAGCGGGATTGGCAAACCGCTCCTGCAAGCTGTCCAGCCGCGCCAGATAGTCCGCGCTGGGCGGATTCGTCAGCGAAGTGATCGGCGTGCCGTTCACATAGCGCAGGACTTCCAGCTGGTAGTAGATCCCGCCGTGCATGTGCGATGTAATCTTCAGCCGCCCGGCAAACGGAATCGGAACATACGAATACCGCGAGTAATTCACCGTGTCGCAAAGTGGCGGAGTAAACGGAAGGTGATGACCGAATAACTCGTGAATCGGCAAATCAAACAGCGGCACGGTCCCATTATCAACGTAGATCTTCCAGCGCATCGTGTCCGGAATCGACCGCTGCGTACACCACATGTGCGTCAAGACCCCTGGACCCGTAACATCGCACATCACGCGAAAGCCGTCCGGATCGATGGACAGAAAGTTCGCGTAGTCGTCGTTCCCCCCATTCCGGTCATAACTTGAGAACTGGCTGACCTCGGCGTGCAGTGTGTCCGCCAGCTCCTCTGGATGCAACAAAAACCCCCAGTACGGATCCTGCGACCGGACCGAACCCGCACTACCCAACAGAATAACCACAAGCGTAACCACAAAATAGTGCCGCATGCGCTTCGCCCCCCTCCCGTATGGGGAACGCCGAAGGTTCTTCGAGCTTCAGCTCTTACTCTGCAATCTCTCAATATACTCAGAAACTCGCAGAGTTAGAAGAGCCTGTGGATAGCGGGAAAAGTCAAGTAAACTATATAATCTAATTACGTTTACATCTTCAATGACCAGTTGATAACTACCCAAATACCTCTCGACTTTCCGTTCCCGCGGTGGAACCACCTGACCCACGCCAACTCTGTCCACCGTTATCGACCCCCTATCCACACCGCCACCGCACCGTTTCAACACCCGAGTGGATAGCTCTGTGAATTAGACTTTTTGCCCAAGAGCCCCCGTAGCAGGACGCGAGCTTCGCCAGCCCGGGCATCCATTGTCGCTCGCGGCGGCACATCTCTTGAGCATTGATATCATTGCAGGCGGCGGCACATCTCTTCAGCATTGATGTGCCCCGCATTCATAGCGTCATCCGGGCTTGTTGCCGAAATCGGAATCCGCCGAGCGGGGACTGTGTCCCCGCCGGAATTGACGGCAGTCAAACTCAGTTGTGCTTCAATCGGCATCCAATGCCCCAGATTCCGTCCGCACGGGGACGCACGGCTCGGCGAGCGCCTTTCAGCAACAAGCCCATCCAGCCGTGCGCGAGCTTCAGACCCCGACCGGAGTCGGGAGACTCCGCCGGAATCGGAAACCGGCCTTCAGCTCAGCAGTGTCTCACCCTCGTCTTCCCATCAGCGTCAGCAGCGAGAGCCGTTGCAGCAGCGCATCCATGGCCGCCTTCACTTCCGGATCGTGGGCCTGTTTGCGTCCGTCGATCGTATCGCGGGCATGAATGACCGTGGAGTGATCGCGGCCCCCGATGAGCTGACCAATAGCCTTGAGCGAGAGCGGCGTCAGCTCGGCAATCAGCGAGATCGCCATCATCCGGGCAAACACCAGCTCCTTCTTGCGCGACGGCCCTTTGAGCGCCTCGATACTCATGCGGAAGTGCTCGGAAACCACTTCGAGAATCTTCTCCGCCGGTGGTCGTCCGCCAGCCTGCCCGGTCCGCGCGCGAATGATATCCCGGACCAGCTCCATCGTCGGCGGGATTCGCGAGAGCTGACAGCGTGCCGCCAGCGTCACATAGACCCCCTCCAATTCTCGCACATTCTGCGTCACGTGCGTCGCAATCAGGTCGGCGGTCTCTTTGGTCAACGGGAACTCGTCCTGCTCCGCGCGGCTCAGGAGAATCGCCACCCGCGTTTCGTAATCCGGCGGATCAATGTTAGTGACCAGTCCCGAATCAAAGCGCGAGATCAGGCGTTGGTCAAATCCCGCCAACTCGGCCAGCGGCCGGTCACAAGTCAGTGCAATTCGCTTCCCCGCTTGATAGAGCGTGTTAAACGCATGAAAAAATTCTACTTGCGTGCGCTCTTTCGCTGCGAAGAACTGAATATCATCGACCAGAAGCAGGTCGATCGTACGGTAGCGCGATGCGAATTCAGTCGTGTTACTCGTTCGCACCGAATGAATGAACTCTTGGGTAAAGCGTTCGGACGTCACATACAGCACCCGCTGCCGACGGCTGCGCTGTTCGAGCTTGTTGCCGATCGCCTGCAACAGGTGCGTCTTTCCCAGCCCCGTTCCGCCATAGAGTAAGAGCGGATTCCACGGGCACTTACGTGCGAAATCCGCCATCGCCATGCACGCCGCCCGCGCAAACGAGTTGGAGTCCCCCTCGACGAAATTCTCGAAGGTGTAACGCGGATTCAGCTGCGAAACCGTTCCTTCCCCTCCGCTGACGGTGGGGTGCGAGGGGGTCTCATCGGCACTCAGCCCACGCGTCCCGCGCGCGGCGATGCCATGAGTCTCCCCTCCGTTCACCGGGGAGCAGGAGGGGGTCTCCGTTGCATCGGTCACCCCAACCTCGCCCGTTTCGGCCCTCGGATTTTCGATTTTCGATTTTGGATTTTCGTCCCTGGCCCGCGCGACGACCTCCAGCTTCACGCGCACGTCTCCGCCGCAATGATCGCGTAAACAGTGCTCAAGGGCGGGCAAGTAGTGTCCCTCGATCCATTCGCGGTGGAACTGAGTCGGTGCACCGAGGTGCAACAGGTTGTTAACGAAGCGAAGTACCGTGACAGGCTGAATCCAGGTGGTGAAGCTCTGCTCGGGGATCTGCGGGCGGAACAGCGCGCACGTTCCCTGCCACAGCGCTTCGGCTGCGGAGACGTCGGAGTGGGACATGAAGGTGGGTATATCTTAAATCCGAAGAATCGGAGATTCGGAACCGTATAGGCAGCCGCCCCAAACGAGACGAACAGCGGGGTAATTCGGGCTTTTTGCCTGTCCGGATTTCCGCCTTTCCGCCTCTTCTTGCGCGGGTTCATAATATAACACCTGCGCTCTCGTAGTCAACTCATAATTTCTCAGATTATCTCACCTTGCTTTTCGTTACGAGCTTGTAATTTTTAGCTCTGCTTACCCACATCGCGCTCCTGCCACCTCGCCGCAGAGGCGAGGCAGATCGCGGCCATCGTGGCACGTTCATATGTTCATCTACAGAGGCAGAATCTGCGCTGTACAGAGTGTGCCGCCCGGCGGCGGCAGGTTGCAATGGATCGTACGTGAAAAGCGCAGGCCGAACCCTTTCGGATCCGGCCTGTGTTGTGCGCCACAGCGTCTAAGCCCGTTTCATCCCTCGACTCTCATCCCTCATCCCTGCTGCGCCGCTCCCGCCGAGCCGACCTTCGCTCACTCCCTGCTGAACTTACACGTCCGCAGCGGAGATCTCGCGGTCCGTCGGGACTCAGCGCGGCTCGGTTGACAGGGCCGTCACGACGTAGTACCGGAACGGCAGAGACGGCTGGATTGCGGCGGCATCCACGTACTGCGTGTCCGCCACCGTAGCGATGACATGGGTGAAGTCCACTGGAAAATCATAGGTATCACCGCGATAGACCCGGTAAGCAACCGCACCCGGAGCCGTCCGCCACCTCAGGGCCATGCTGGAGGGAGCCGTCCGCGGCATCAGAATCAGACCTTCTACGGTCGCCGGCGGCGCGCACGGCGCCCCGGTCACGCTCAGATGGTAATCCCCGGCCAGCGCCTGATTTCCGCCCACCAGCAGGTAGTACTGCTCCTCGATCTGCGTGGTGAACTCCACCTGACTGCCGAAGCCGCCGCAGCTGCCATCGCCGGTGTTGCAGGCCACTACGGTGTCGCCGGGACAGGCTCCGCCGGCGCGGACCATGATCTGGGTATCGAAATCCAATCCGCAAAGCGCCGCGGTAATTTGCTGACAACCGGACACCGCCAGCGTATAGACCACATTGCGATAGGCACTGTCCGTTCCGCAGCGGTGCGGATACAGGCCTGTGGCCGCGCACAGCGTACTGCCGTCCGCTTCGTACGGCAGGCTCATGATCCATGCATACGGGCAACTCGAGTTGCCGTTCAGCGACGTCGCCTGCACGTTGAGCACGTAGTTGCCAAACGCCTCGTCGTTGGTCCCCCCCACCGCGAGCCAATAGGTTCCGCTATGGCGGACGAACGACAGCTCGCTCTGCAGTCCGCAGCTATTGTCGTTGCCATAAAAGGTCGTGCCGGGGCAATTCACGCCCTCCCGCGCACTGAGGTAGGTGTCGTAGGTCGATCCGCACAGTGAGGCCGTAATCCGGGAGCACGACGGCAGGCTGAACTGATAGATCACTTCGCGCCCGTCGTCATGGGTGTTGGCCATGTAGTTGTCCGTCGCGCAGGCGGTGCTGCCGTAGTCGGTGTATGGAAACGCCGGAATCACCGTCGCCGGGCAGGCATCGTTCGGCGGCGACTGCGCCGTCGTCCGCGTTACGCTCAGTTCGTAATCGCCGGTGGATGCACCGGCCGCGGCATTGCCCGCCACGAGCAGGTAGTACGGCACATTCGGCGCGGCCATGAACGTCAAGACCCCGCGCGCGGCGATCAGGCACGACGCATCGTCACAATCCACCGCGACGTCGCCCGGACAAGGCCCGCCCGCCCGCACATAGATCTGCGCATCAAAGTAGGTCCCCATGCACAGCGACGCCGTGACCTGCGCATAGCAAGCGCCCGTATCGAAATAGCTGAACACGACATCGTGCGTGCCGGGGACCGCGCAGCTCACCCCGTAGTCCGTCAGCGCGTTGGCGTTGTTGCCGCTATACTCAAACGGAAACGTCGTGATTGCCGCGCCGGGACAAGCGTCGTTTTCGGGTCGCGGCATGGTCACGTCGAGCACATACGTCCCGATCCCGTTCGTCTGCCCGACACCGTCCACCAGCAGATAGTAATCGGTCCCCGCCGTCACCGGAAACGTCACCTGACTCCGCAGCCCGCAGTAATCATCGTTGCACACCACCGCCGTCGTTCCCGGGCACTCACCGCCCGACCGCACGACCATCATGGTGTTGTAATCCGATCCGCACAGCGACGCGGTCACGTCGCCCGCCTCGGATAGATTCAGCGTATAGACCACCTCCCGATGGTCCGCCACCGGGCAGGCGTACGCATAGTCATTCGTCGCGCACCCGGTATTGCCGGTATCGTTGAACGGCAGCGTCGAGATCAGCGTCCCCGGACAAACATCGTTGGGCGGTGTCGCGAGCGGCGTCCCGCTGATGTTGATGACATAGTTCCCCGTTTGACTCACCCCATCCACGGTGATGAAATAGTGGTAATCGGCGCGCGCGACGAACGTGGCCTGACTCTGCAACCCGCAGTAATCATCGTTACATACCGTCGGATAGGAGCCGGGACACGGGGCCATCGAGCGCACGATGAGTTGCGTGTCGAAACTTGAGCCGCACAGCGACACCGTGACCTCGTAGCACTCTGCCAAGGTGAGTTCATAGACCACCTCGTTCGTGTTGGGATCACCGGCCTCGCAGCTGAGGTCGATGTCGTCCTCGGCGACGACCGTACTTCCCGCATCGGAGTACGGCAACTGGGTGATCAGCGTGCCCGGGCAGTCGTCATTCGGCGGCGCCTCGACGCCGGAGACCACCAGCTCATACGCGCCCCAGGCCGGAGCCACCCCTCCCCCCACGATCAGATAGTAGGTTCCCCCCGCCTGCGCCAGGAACGTCGCGGTCCCGCGCTGGAAGTCCGCTCCGCAATCGTTGTAGCTGCACGCCGCCAAGAAGATCCCCGGGCAAGTGGGGCCGGCGAACACGAAAAGCTGCGCATTGAACAACGTTCCCGCGCACAGCGAGGCCGTCACCTGTGTCAGCACGGGAACACTGAGCGTGAACACGACATCGTGGACGCTGGACGGACCCCCGGAACATTGCAGGTCGTAGTCCGTTCCGGCGTACAACGTATTCCCCGTGTACGTGTAGGGCAGCGCGGGAATGGCGAAGCCGGGGCAAGCATTGTTGCCCGGTACACCCGGGCTGGCTCCCGTCACCCTCAGCCGGTAGTCGCCGAACGGCTCGCGGTCGTCATCCCTCCGACGACAAGGTAGTAATTGATGCCCGCATTGGCCGTGAACGTCGCGATCCCGCGATTAAGACCCGCGCCGCAGGCATCGCTGCTGCACACCACTTGCAGCATGCCGGGGCACGCGCCCCCCGTGCGGACAAAGATTGCCGCGTCGAAGTTGGTGCCATCGCAGAGTGACGCTGTGACCAGGGTCGTGGTGGTGAGGTTCAGCGTGAACACCACATCACTCGAGGTGGAAGACACGGGCGGGCAGGCGTACCCCCAATCCGTGTTGGCCGTCCAAGTTTGCCCTTCATACACATAGGGCAGCGCCAGAATCTGGAAATTGCCGGAGCAGTTGTCATTGCCGGGCGGCTGTGCGAAGCCCGGCGAAATAGCGACCCACAAAGTAAGGCAACAAATGACTCGACAGATCTTGTCCATCATGTCCTCCGGCACATAGGTGCGGCATGTAGGTGCATCGGCACGGGCGCAACAGAAGTTCGGTACACGGTGACGCCCTTCATGTCAAGATACAGAGGTGCTCACCGACAAACAACGTCTTTCCGCGGACTCGCCGCGTGTCGCGCGGCCATGACCGAACCTGAACACAGCGGCAAAGTCAACACAATCAGAAGCATGGATCGTGCGGTGCGATCCGGGTATTCTTCACAGGAAAGCTGACAGACGAGGTCCATTTTCGCCCCGCAAAACCTGCACGCTTTCCGGTCGCCACACGCCGGATTCCGGCCCGTTCTCTCCGTCCGAATCCGCCACGCCCGTTGTAATCGAAGCGGTTCGGCCATATCTTAACAGCGCCCCCCCGCGTTCGGACACCTCAGGCAACCCGGTGGGCAATTTCTCCTAAGGAGTTTGCCATGCGTTCATGTGTCTTCTTTCACATCGCAGTCGCGATCTCACTCGCCTGCTTCATCCCTGCCTGCGCCACCGACGTCAGCGGCCCCGTCTCAGGCACTTGGACACTGTCCGGATCTCCCTACACGGTGATCGACCACGTCACCGTTCCGGCCGGCCACCTGCTGACCATCGAGCCGGGCGTGCAGGTGCTGTTCACAGGGCATTACAAAGTCAACGTTCTGGGGCGCCTGCAAGCGATCGGGACCGCTCAGGACTCGATCATTTTCACCCGCGCCTTTCCCACCGAGGAGAGCAAATGGTGGGGAATCCGGTTCGTGGCTGCCGACGGTCTCTGCATCCTCGAATATTGTCGGATCGAGTATGGCCGGGCCACGCCGGGTGCGAACACCTACGACGACGCAGGTGGCGGGATCATGAGCCTGCTCAGTTCCCCCCTCATCCGGCACTGCCTGATTACGAACAACTATGCCGCCCGCACGGGGGGCGGCATCCTCGTTGACAGCAGCGATCCGACGATCGAAAACTGCGTGATCTCGGGGAACATCTGCGCCGGCACGGGCGACGGCGGCGGCATCGGGAGTTGGCTCAGCAGTCCTGTAATTTCCGGCTGCCTGATCGTCGGCAATAGCGTGATCGGATCGGCCAGCGGCAGCGCCATCGGCTACGACAACTGGTCCACGGAGCCGATCATTGTCAACTGCACCATCGCAGGAAATTCTTCAACAAACGGGAGCGGACCGGTGTGGAGCACCTTCTCGACCGCCCAGCTTTCTAACTGCATCGTCTGGGGTAATTCGAGCGAAACAGTGAACGCGCAGGTTCGCTACTCGGACATTCAGGGCGGCTATTTCGGCGAAGGCAACATCGATGGCGATCCGCGATTCGTCAATGCCGTGCAAGGGGACTTTCATCTGCTGCGAACCTCGCCCTGCATCGATGCGGGCGACCCGGCCTCTCCCCATGATCCCGACGGAACGCTTGCGGACATGGGCGCCTATCCGTACAACCAAGGCGTACCGCTCTGGACCACGATCGATTTCCCCGGCGGTTTCACCGGCCTTGGCTGTCCCTGTGAGTACCCGGTCACCTTGCGCGAAGGCTCGCAGGTCTGGTTGCGCCGCGATCTCGGCCTCGACGGCGTATCTTCCGATGATTCGGTCGTGAGTTCGTTCTCCGTCATGGCCGGTGCCGGCCTGCCGCCCTGGGATGGCCGCTGGACGCCCCTGCCGGCCGGGGGCTTCACAAACCCAAACTACTATGTCCAACTGATCACCGATGACTGCTGCTGGTTGAGTGGCCCTATCGAGTGGAATGGCGGCTACACGACGACCATCGACGCCGCGAGTTGGTCCTGCGGCACGGCTGGCGATCCGCACGAAGCCTGTGGCGCATCGGTGGCCACTCCCGTCTGCGGCGCTGTCTCGGGTGTGTGGGATTTGTCGGGCTCACCCTATATCGTAACTTGCGACATTACCGTCACTGCTGGACAATCGCTGGATATCAGGCCCGGTGTTCGTGTGCTCTTTTCCGGGCACTACCGATTCAACGTTTACGGCACCCTGCGCGCCGTCGGCACCGAGCGGGATTCGATCAGCTTCACCCGCCAGTTCCCGACGGAAGCATCCCGCTGGTGGGGTATTCGATTCCACGACAATTCCAACGACGACTCGCGCCTCGAATATTGCGTGGTGGAACATGCCTTCAAAGGCGAGGGCAATGACCACGACACCAACGGCGGCGGTTTACTCTGCGTCAATGCCTCGCCGACCTTCGCGCACTGCACGATTCGCTACAATGAGTCCAGTCGCGGCGGCGGCCTGATGGGCTTTCAAACGTCGCGGCCCACCATCGATCACTGCGTCTTCGCCCGCAACCGTTCGCCCTGGACGGGCGAGGGCGGCGGCCTCTGGATCGGCTTGAGCGGCGGCACGGTCACGAACAGCACCATCGTCAACAACTGGCCGGGCGGCCTGCAAAACGAAGTCGGCGTGACGTTGGTCAATACCATCATCGCCTGCAACACCGGAGCCGGGATTACCGGATCGCACAATGTGATCGCGCGTTACTGCAATTTCTTCGGCAACAGCACGGAGATCGGCGGCGGCCTCGAAGAGCGGCGCGACACGACAAACGCGAACGGCGATTCCTGCGATGCGAATTTCAACATCTTCCTCGACCCGCAGTTCGCCGATACGCTGTTGGACGATTACAGCCTGACCGCCAGCTCGCCCTGCCTCAACGCCGGGGATCCAAACTCCCCGCGCGATCCCGACTTCACCATCGCCGACATCGGTGCGATTCCGTTCACATTCTCGCAGCTTGGCCACAGGTTGCATGTCAAGGTGGAACACCTCGTGATCGCGCGCGGTCCCGACCACAGCATCCGCCTGCACTGGTCCCCGGTCACGCATACGCTGAGCGGCCAGCCGTTCACACCGGCTTATTACATTATCTACGGTTCCCCCGGCGCGGACGGCCCGTTCACTCCCCTCGGTACATCCCGCACCACGAGCTATCATCATGCATCGATTCTGACCGCGCCGCCAAGCTACTTCTATCAGGTATCCGCCGCGCCAGGTTAGGTCTTCCTCGGGTTCCCCCCGCATCCAGTGGGTCTTTCGGATTCCCCCCATATCCTATGGGGGGCCAGGGGGGAAATCTTCCGCCCCAATTGAGTTTTGCCAAAAACCGCCGTAACTTGATCTTCCCACCTTTCGGGTTCCCCCCACATCCAGTGGGGGGCCAGGGGGGAAATCTTCCCATGAAACGCTGGACCACCGTCCCCCACGAAAATTGGTCGCGCGCCCACGAGCTTCGCCGGGCCTTGACCCCTGCCGAGCAGGTGCTGTGGAGCGCGCTCATGGGCAAGCAACTCGGTGTCAAGTTTCGCTGCCAGCATCCCATCGGTCCGTACATCGTCGATTTCTATGCCGACGAATTGCGCCTGGTGATCGAACTCGATGGCGAGATTCACGCGCTGGAAGAAGTGAAAGCCCGTGACGCCGAACGCGAAGCCTATCTGAAATCGCGTCAGCGCGTCGTCGTGCGCTTCACCAACCGCGAAGTTTTGGAAACGCCGGAAAAAGTCCTCGACGAAATCCGCAAGATCATCACGCAACTGAAGCCCGAGCTCCCCCCCGGCCCCCCATAGGATATGGGGGGAGTCGGAGTCGGGTCTCCCCCACATCCTGTGGGGGATTAAGGGGGGAAATCTCCGTCGCTCAGCCCAATCCATCTGCCCCAGTTGAGAATCGCCAAATTCCGCTGTATCTTATCTTCCCCTCGTTATCGGCTTCCCCCCATATCCTATGGGGGGCCAGGGGGGAAAGAACACTTCAAGGAGCCACTCATGCCCCGTATGCTTGCCTTCATCGCCGCCGTAATCGTGTCTCAAGTCTCCACGGCACTCTGCGAAGACAGCTTGAGAGTGCGCCGAATTGGCAGTGTCGATACACCTGGACGGGCTCGGGGAGTAGCCATTCGCGACACCTTGGCACTTGTAGCCGACTTCGAAGGCGGCCTACGCGCGATCAACGTGAGCAATCCGACGAGTCCATTTGAAACGAGTTACTGCTTTTCGTACAACATGACGTATTGCTATGCCGTCGAGTTAAGTGGAACATACGCCTATGTTGCAGACTACGAGGGCGGACTGCGAATCGTCAATATTGCGAACCCGAATTCGATATACCAAGAGGGGCACTATGTTTGGGGGCAAGCAACGTCGGTAGCATACTCCGATCAGACGGTCTACATAGGGCATGCAGGAGGCTATCTCAACAGAATCAATGCGGCCAACCCAACCGCTCCGTACCAGGTCGGCCTTTGCGAAATTCCTGGCGGGGCGCACGATATTAAATTGTCCGGTCAGTATGCGTACGTAGCCACAGGCATCGGGTTGTGCAGGGTGAATCTCGCCCCGTTCCCCGATCCGGTCGTGGATGAATTCGTGCCGACCTCGTCAACTGCATGGGCAGTCGAAACATATGACCACTTCGCAGTGGTCGGAACAAGTGCGGGCTTAGAGATCTTTGATATCTCAGGGCCACCGCTGTCCATTGGCAGCCTGGCCACGAGCAATGACGTTCGAGATGTGTGCGTTGCTGACGATCGGGTCTATCTGGCGTGCCTTTCCGCTGGACTCCGCGTGGTCAACATCTCTAATCCAGCGGCACCTCGCGAGATCGGATTCTACGTTACGCCGGGCGAGGCTGACGGCGTGGTAACTGCAAATGGCGTAGTCTACGTTGCAGACGGATATGCTGGCATGGGCATCTATGAATATCTTGATGATCTCATATTGTCCCCGGACTCCTTCGCCTTCGGCCTGCTCGACATCGGCACGGACTCAACACAACTGCTATTACTCTTCAATCCATCCGGCTCGGCAATACCAATCTCAAGCATCTCACTCGCCACCCCCGCCTTCTCCTTCGACACCACCGGGCTGAACGGCCAGATCGCCGCGCATACAACGTTTCAATTGCCCGTCACCTTCGCGCCCACAACGACCGGCAGCTTCGCTGACACGCTGACGATCATCGCGCAGCAGCCGGGCGATAGCGTGATCCGCGTTCCGCTTTCCGGCCAGGCCGAAATTCTGCTCCCGCCCGTGGACAGCCTCGTGGTGCAGCGCGGCCCGCAGAACGGGACGCTGCTCTATTGGGCCCCCGTCACGCACACAATCACCGGCCAGCCGTTCGCGCCGCCTTACTACATCATCTACGGCGGCACGAGCGCGGATGGTCCGTTCACCCCCTTCGGCGTCTCGCCCACCACCAGCTACCATCATCCCTTCATCGTCGGCGCGCAGCAGAAATATTTCTATCAGGTGACGGCCGCGTCGGAGTAAATTCTCCCACCCTAACCCCCCCACAGGACGCAGGGGGGAACCCGATTCGGACCTCCCCCCATATCCTATGGGGGGCCGGGGGGAAATCGGATTTGTTCCTTGGTCCTTGCTCCTTGTTCCCCGCCCCACTTGCGCTCTTCGCTCTATTTGGCTATATTTGCTCTTCTTAGCTGGGAAGCCCCGGCCCCGTCATCGAGCTTAACTATCGGAGGATAAACGAGTTATGAAGCGGACCTATCAGCCTTCGCGCCGTCGCCGGGCGAACAAGCATGGATTTCGGACGCGCATGTCCACCAAGTCGGGCCGGGATGTGCTGGCTCGTCGCCGGGCAAAGGGTCGGAAGCGGCTTACCGTTTCGGATGAACGCTAACTTTCCCCGTGCTGAGCGGCTCTCAAGCCGATCGGAACTGGTGAAGCTCAGAAAAGAAGGTCGGCGACGGGTACTCCCGGAGTTGGTCCTTTTTTTTTGCCTTTGACCTCCGCTCTCCCCCCCAACTCGATTGGGGGGGCAGGGGGGGGTCTCGGAACTCTCCCGACCCGTCGGATCGCCTTTGCCGCGACCCGCGCAGTAGGGAATTCAGTTGTACGTCACCGACACATTCGCAAACTCCGAGAATACTATCGTTTAAACAAGGATAAGTTTCCGGTAAACTACACAGTTCTCCTACACATCCGCGCTCGCATATCTGACTGGAACATCTTTGAAAAACGTCTTACAGAGTTATTAAGATCAATAAATTAATCTGAGTCTCGGGTTTTCTGACTTTCCGCCTTTCCCCTGTTCTCTTCATGCGCCGCCTGTTCACCCTCCTCATCGACGCCTACGCAGTGACCCTCGGTCCCCATTTGGGCGGCCGTTGCCGCTTCACGCCCTCCTGCAGTTGCTACGGCAAGGAGGCGATTCAGGCGCATGGCGCCCTCCGCGGCGGCTGGCTGACCCTGCGGCGGCTTGTGAAATGCGGCCCCTGGCATCCCGGCGGCCATGACCCCGTCCCTACCCGCTCGCCCATGCTATCGAAGTAGGTCGGCCTTTCATCCTTCATCCTTCATCCCTCATCCTTTCTGCTCGTCCCCATGTTCGACCGCCACACCCTGCTCGCCCTGGTAGTCGTCGGCATCATTCTGCTGGCTATGCCGATCTACTATCGCTGGATCTCACCGCCGCAGCCGCCCAAGCCAGCGGTAGTTGCGGACTCAATAGCAACCGAGAAACCAGTTGCAGATACTGTTAAAACAGTAACCTTAGATACTCCGACCAGCGCATCCGTAATCGCATCTGCCCCGGCCACACCCGACACGCAGGCGCTCGATCCGGGCTTCGTCGAGATTGAGACTCCCCTGTTCACCGCAAGGCTGGCCTCCAATGCGCAGGTGTCGAGTTATATTCTAAAAAAATACACAGATAAGCACGGCAATCCGATTGCTCTGCATCATC
Source organism: candidate division KSB1 bacterium (assembly GCA_016214895.1). Taxonomy (NCBI): domain Bacteria; kingdom Pseudomonadati; species Candidatus Zhuqueibacterota bacterium. Next base: position 34,486 of record JACRMR010000017.1, on the reverse strand, counting down.
GGTCCGCAGGCAAGGACCCAGTTGTCGGAGTCTTGGACGTTGACTTCGGCAACTACAACCCCGGCAGCCTCAAAGAGCTGCGTTTCACGGCGAGCACGCATCGCCTGTTTGTCCCCTCCGGCCGGGATTCCGTTACGCTCGATCGTGTGGATTCTTTGGGCCGGGTGATTCGGCTGACCTACATCTTTGATGCAGATAAATATGGGTTTGAAGCGGAAGTCGCAACGAATGGCCTGCGCAAACCAGATAATGCTGAGTTCAACGTAAAGTTCCTCGGCGGTGTTCCGATCACTGAAGAGCACGCCGAGCGCGATCTGCAGTATGCCGCCGCCTACGCCAAGGTCGGAGAAGAGCTTGAAGATATAAAAGTTACGTCTGATCCCGAGCAGAGCTTCAACGCGACCGGACAAACGACTTTCGCTGCCGCCCGCTCGAAGTACTTCATGGCCGCCGTGGTGCCGTCGGTCCCGGCTGGCGGAGTGGATCTCAAAGGCAAGAATTTCAATCACAAAGACAGTAAGAATCCGCATTTCTACGATCTCAGCCTGCGGCTCCCCTGGGGTGAGCAGGCCAAGGCGCGGGTGCGGGTCTATTGGGGTCCGATTGATGTGAACCTGCTCAAGGCCGAGAACGCCGGCCTGGATGAGACCATGAACTGGGGCTGGGCGATTGTCCGGCCGTTCTCGAAAGGCACGCTCTGGCTGCTCACGCTGATGCACCAGTTCATCACGAACTACGGCGTCGTAATTATTATTTTTGCGGTAATTGTAAAGGTCGTGCTATGGCCGCTGACGCGCAAGTCGCAGGTCTCGATGCGCAAGATGTCGGCCTTGCAGCCGCAGATGCAGGCAGTTCGCGAGCTGCACAAGAACAACCCGCAGGCGATGAACGCGGCGGTGATGAAGCTCTACAAGGACAACGGGGTCAACCCGGCCTCGGGTTGTATTCCGCTGCTGTTTCAGATGCCGGTCATGATCGGCCTGTATCAGGTGTTTGCCTCGACCATCGAGTTCCGCCAGGCGCCGTTCACGGCCTGGATCACGGACCTCTCCCAGCCCGACGTGATCTTCACGCTGCCGTTTTCGCTGCCGCTCTATGGTGCCGGTGTGGCGCTGATGCCGATTGTGATGGGCGTGACGCAGTTCTTCATGAGCAAGCAGACGGTCACGGATCCCAATCAGAAGGCCATGGTCTATATCATGCCGTTTTTCATGACCTTCATGTTCAACAGCTTCCCCAGTGGCCTGACCTTTTACTACACCTTGTTCAACGTGTTCGCCATGATCGAGCAGAAGCTGATCAAACTCCCCGATTTCACCCCCTCTGCGGTCGTGATCGAAGACAAGCCGAAGAAGTGGAAAAAGTAGGGGCCGGCCGCGCCGCCCGCCTGCCCTTGGCGAAAAAACAGCAAGACGCCCCGTAGCGCCCACCTTGGTGGGCCAGTCCAAGCAACAGATTCACCGGCTTGGCGGCACTTGTCTTCAAGTGCCCCAATCGGGACAACACAGGCAATCGGCGAAGATTACGGGTTCCGCAAGCTCCTTCCAGACGGGGCACATGCAGACATGTGCCGCCCAGAATAGACCAGCAAGACGCCCCGTAGCGCCCACCTTGGTGGGCGAGTCCAAGCAACAGATTCATCGGCTTGGCGGCACTTGTCTTCAAGTGCCCCAATCGGGAGAACACAGGCAATCGGCGAAGATTACGGGCCCCGCAAGCTCTTTCCAGAATCCCGGATTTCGAACCACACGACACCCGCCGCGAAGACAAAAGACAGGCGGGTCACGGACCCGCCCCTACTGGTCCTTGACCCCAAGGCGCGGCCGAGCGACCTTTGGCAAGTCGAGAAGATGCGGCTCTCCAGATTAACCCCCCCTGCCCCCCCAAGCGAGTTGGGGGGGAAAGTCGGGTCTCCCCCCGGCTCGACTGGGGGGACGGAAGGGGGGTTCCGGGAGCTATTGATCAACAAGCACGTCAGCGTGACGGGGATCCCGCCCGAAGTCTTCGACTATCGCCTGGGCAACCGCAGCGCGCTGGAATGGGTCGTCGATCAATACCAGATTAAGACCGACAAACGCAGCGGCATCACCAGCGATCCGAACCGCGAAGATGACCCGGAATATATCGTGCGGCTGGTGGGTCAGGTGATCCGCGTGAGCCCCGAAACGGCAAAGATTGTGAACGCGCTGCCGGAGGAGTTTAGTTAAGCCCGATCTACCCCCCCCGCAAGCGGAGGGGGACCCGATTCGGACTCCCCTCCGTTCACGGGGGGGGCAGGGGGGGTAAGGGCGATGCAATCGGCTCCTACGGATCGCGGCTTTGTCGTCTAAATCCCACCTATGACTTCGGATTATCAATACGCCATCATCGGCGCGGGCGTCGTCGGTCTGGCGGTGGCGGCGGAACTGGCGCCGCGCGGCTCCCTCGTGGTGCTCGAACAGGCGTGGAAATACGGTCAGTCCACCTCGAGCCACAACTCCGAGGTGGTGCATGCCGGGCTGTACTATCCGCCGGGCTCACTCAAGGCGCGGCTGTGCATCGAGGGCAACCGCCTGATCCGCGACCTCTCCGCCGCGCACGCCATCGGCTATCGGCGGATCGGCAAGCTCGTCGTGGCGACGACCGAGCGTGAGGCGGAGCTGCTGCGCGATCTCCGGGCCAATGCCGAAGCGTGCGGCGTTTCGGATTTGACGTGGCTGGAGCCGCCGGAGGTCGCCGAACTGGAGCCGGAGCTGGGCGCGACGACCGTGGGCGGACTGTTTTCGCCATCCACGGGCATCGTGGACAGCCACGGTCTGATGAGCTATTTCCTGCACACGGCGCAGCAGGCCGGCGCGGACGTGGTCTATCACAGCGAAATCGTCGGGATTGAACGTACCGCGGGTACCTACCGGCTGACCGTGCGCATTGGGCAGGGCGGAACCGACACGCTGACCGCCGTGCGCGTCGTCAATAGCGCCGGACTGCATGCCGATCGCGTCGCCGAACTGGCGGGTCTGAGCGTGGACGCGCTGGGCCTACGGCAGCACTGGACCAAGGGCTACTACTTCGCCCTGACCGGCGCTTTCAAACCGCAGCTGCAGCATCTGGTCTATCCGATCCCGGACAAGGCTCATGGCTCGCTGGGGGTACATGCCGTGCTGGATTTGAGCGGCGGGCTGCGCTTCGGCCCCACCGCCGAGTTGATGGACAAAGCGATTGAAGATTATGGATTTGTGGCCGCAGATCCGATCAGTGCGGCACAGGCGATCGACCGTTATCTGCCCGGCATCAGCGACGGCGATCTTGCGCCGGTCATGTCCGGGATCCGGCCCAAGCTGACCCTCCCCGGCCAGCCGCAGCGCGATTTTTACGTCGCAGAAGAATCCGCTCACGGTCTGCCGGGATTCGTGAATCTCATCGGTATCGATTCGCCCGGCCTGACGGCGTCCCCGGCGATTGCGCGACGGGTGGGAGAGCTGCTGAAGAGATGAAGGATGAAGGAAGTGCGACACAAACCGCGACATCCCAACCACTTTCGCCAAGCAAATTCTGCACACCGCTCTCGTACTGATGTCCGGCTTTCCCGCCGGATTTCTTGCTTATTGGGCAGACTTGTGATACTTTTCACTTGACGGAATATCTCCGCACCCCGATCCGCGTCCGGAAGACATAGCCGCCGCATGCAGTCGGCTTTTCGCCATGGCGGCAGCGGAATCTGGACCGGGTCAGCGCCCGGTCTTTTTGTGTCTGTTCCTCTCACATCACCGGAGGGTCTGATCATGCTTCCCCGCTTTGCAGCTGCCCTACTCTGTGCCCTGCTCGGTTTCACGCTGGCCGCTCCGCCGGTCTCGGCGTTGAACCGGATCGCCATCGACGGGATCCACGGCCAACAGAACCTCAATGGCGTTCACTATGGCCCGGACCTGCCCGCGATCTATCCGGAAACGCGGTTCACGATGTTTGGCGTCGAACGCCTGCCGATCTATGAGATGATCGCGGAGGGCAGCACGGCCCATACCCACTATGACACGGTGCGCTTCGCCGTGCCCGCGGGCGCGCCGGTGCTATACTTACACGTGGGCGGCCACACCGTCTATCCGCCCGATCCGGCCTGGGCCTATCCGTTCCTCTCGCTGGTGCTGCCGGACGAATCGACCATGAGCGGCGAATACGGCTTCACGCACCTCGACTCGCCGCCCGCCGGCGACTACACCCTGTATATCTCCCATTCCGACGGCACCTTCCCCTATCAGATCGGCACCGGGCCCCACGTCTGGGATATTTATCCGCTGGATGACTACGACGCGCTGTTGGATTTTCACAATGACATGTACGCGTACTGGTCCGGCGTGCCGCCGCATCGCACCGCCGCGGACTATAGCGCGATCGATAGCGCGATCGCGCGCGGCATGGGCATCGGCCTGTTCTACGATTGCAGCGAACCCATCGCGGACAAGCCGATCATTCGGCTGCGCGGGCTGGCCGCCGGAGGTGCGACGGTGCGAATCGATGTGCCCGGCCGCCTGACGCTCGCGCTGCCCGAGCCAACCTTCCGCAAGCCGCTGGAGTGGCAAATCCGGCCGACGACAGGCGAGGTGGAACTTGACTACGAAGTCCAACTGCGGCAGCCGCTGAATTTTGTCTGGTCGATCCCGGGCAGCGGGATCGCCGAGAACCGTTCCTGGGCCACCGTTCACGACTTGCAATTGATCTCGTTTGAGTCGGGCCAGGGCTATCGGATTCAGCCCGTGGGAACATTGTTGCCCGGCGCCAGCGGGCCGGCGTCCGGTGCGGCCAAACTGTCGTTCGCCGCGGCCTATGCCGACCTTGACCGCCTGATGCGCGCCCAGGCCGCGAAAGCCGGGCTGACCGACGAAGAGATTAGCTCGTTCTTCACGCGCTGCAACTGGCCGCTGCGCATCCTCTCGCGCGTCAGCGCCGAGCCGGGGCAACTCGCGCTCTACTATCTCGACGGTGCCGATTATGACGCCCTGTTTCCGCAACTGGTGACGCCCGTTCCCGCGGAGACCAAGCGCGTGCTGTGGGTGCATTCGTTCGTCCCGGAGCGGGTCGGCGAGCCCGCCGGTGTGCATCCGCGTTGGGCCACAACGACACAGCCCGCCCGCGGCGACGTCGGCGAGTATCACGAATACGGCGCACTGCGGGAGTACTACGGCGGCGATCCGCTCGACGACATGGACGCCTGGGGCTGGCACTTTTACGACGAGCCGCTGCTGGACACAACGAATCCCGGCTATGTGTATCCCGAGTGGGGCCTCTGGGGCAGCATTCTCTTTCATACGCCGGGGGCGAGTCCGCTGACGGCCGAGCTACTGGCCGGAGTGACCGCAGTAAACGGAGAGTTCACGGGTCCGATTCTGGCCCCTCCGGAGGAAGTTGTCCTGTCAGGTGACGACGACACGTATTGCGATCCCTGGGCGGGTCCGTGCCCCTATCCGCAGGGGAGCTATCCGCCGGTACTGGTGGCGCGGGAAGTGGTCTCGGGCGCGCGGATCATTGGCGCGGGCGACATCTGCTTTCTCGATACGTTGGCGGACAATGTGCAACTGGGCCACAATATCTGGAATGCGTTGCACGGCACGCACACGGAGAATGTGCCGGACATCGACATTCCTGATGCCATTGTGGATTACACGCTGACAGAAGGCCAGACCGGCGCATCGACAATGTGGATTCACAATCGCGGCGACGCGCAGTTACAGTGCAACGGTCCCTTCGCGCCGCCGCAGGTCGCTTGGCTGACGGTGGAGGGCGATCTTCCGCGCTCGATCAGTCCGAATGATTCGATCAGCTTCACGCTGCACTGGTCCGGAGTGGGGCTGACGCCCGGCTATTACGTGGGTTGGTGGGAACTCAACTCGGATGATCCGAACGAGGATTCGGTGCGCTGGCCCGTGCGCCTGCACGTATTGCCCGGGTCCGCTGTCGATCCGAACCAGCCCGTGCTGCCGCGCGAGACGGCATTGTATCCGGCCTATCCGAATCCGTTCAACGCGACGATCTCGCTGCACTACTACCTGTCGCAAGCCGGGGAAGTCAGGCTGGAGGTCAGCAACGTGGTGGGTCAGCGCATGGCCACACTGGTCACCGACAAACAGCGTGCGGGCGAGCACTCCGTCGTTTGGAATGCGGAAGCGTTTGCCAGCGGCGTGTACATCGTTCAGCTTCGCGCCGGGGGTCAGCTGCTCACTCAGAAGATCGTGCTGATGAAGTAGCCGCGGTCAGCTCACGCCCCGCTACTCAAGATTAGCCCGCGCCGTTCCCGGTGCGGGCTAATTTCTCTATCGGGTCCTTCCCCTCCTTCGCCGAGCGGGGTGCCCTCACCCCGCCGGAATCTTGCTGGCTCCGCCGCGGCATGTGTCTCCACATGCCCGGAATCGGAGGGTCACCGCCGCGCCGGGATTCCTTCCTCACTTCCGCCGAGCGGGGTGCCCTCACCCCGCCGGAATGATACTGGCTCCGCCGCGGCATGTGTCTCCACATGCCCGGAATCGGAGAGTCACCGCCGAGCAGGGATTCCTTCCCTGCCGGAATCTCGTTCAACGCACCGGCCGCTCGCAGCCAGCGCAAGTCATCTCCCATCCTCGGTCCGCCGGGGGGACAACAGGGTCGGCCTCGTCCTTGTTCCCTGTTCCTTTCCGCTTCTGACCTTTCCGTGACATTCCGGACTGATTAGTCATGTATATTGTGACTGATTCAAAGCAATCCCGGAGTATCCGTCATGGACCGCAAGTCTGACTCCCCCCATTCCGATGGCGGTGCGTATTCATCCCTCGTCCCTCCGCCCTCATCCCTCCCGAAACCCATCCTCCGTAGAGTCAGAAAGCTATTCTGGACGCCCCGGCGCTATGTGCAACTCGGTTTCGTGCTGCTGAATATCTGGTTATGTACTGAATTTTATCTGTTTGTGCTGGCCGCACAACTGACTTCAGACGGCCCGCTGCCCAGTCGTCCGCCGGGAGCTGAAGGCTGGCTGCCGATCAGTGGGCTGATGGGGGCCATTGACTGGCTGGCCTCGGGATCGCTGAATCCGGTGCATCCGGCGGCGACGGTGCTCTTTCTCACATTTCTGGCCATCAGCTTCCTTGTACGAAAGGCATTCTGCGGCTGGCTCTGTCCCATCGGCACACTCTCCGACGGTCTGGCCAAGCTGGGCCGCTGGCTCTTCATGCGCAATTTCCTCTTGCCGCGCTGGCTGGATTTCCCGCTGCTGGGTCTGAAGTATCTGATTCTCGGCTTCTTCCTCTGGGCGTTCTACATGATGGGCGCCGCGGGCATCTCGAGTTTTATCCAGAGTCCGTACAATCAGGTCGCGGACGTGAAGATGCTGCTGTTTTTTGTCCAGCTTGGGACGTTGGGCGCGGTAGTCTTGCTCCTGCTCACGCTTCTCAGTATCTTTGTCCAGGGCTTCTGGTGCCGCTATCTCTGTCCCTACGGCGCACTGCTGGGTCTGTTCTCGTGGCTTTCGCCGATCAAGGTTCGCCGCGATCCGGCGAGCTGCATCGATTGCGGCAAGTGCGCGAAAGTCTGTCCGTCGCGTCTGCCGGTGGATACGAAGCTGGCGATTATCTCGGTCGAATGTACCGGCTGCATGCAATGCGTCGAAGCGTGTCCCGTGGTGGACTGCCTGCACATGGGCACCCCCCGCTGGAAGCCCGCGCCCAAACAGGTCGCGATCATCGTAGCTGCTGTTTTTATTATCTTTGTCATCACCGCCCAGCTGTCCGGGGTGTGGCAGTCGAACCTCACCGACGAAGCCTACCGCTACCACATCCAACGCCTTGGCAACCCCGAGTACGGGCACCCAGGACAATAGTCGTTCGGACTTCCCCCCACATCTTGCGGGGGGGACCGAGGGGGGGACTCGAGGTCCGTGCGCACAAAACCCGGGAACGCAAATAATCGAAATTCTGCTTCCTAATTCTTCATTTCTAATCTTGTCTTCCCCTTCGACCATCGCTGCCATTTCCACCCCGCCCGGACTGGGCGGGATTGCTGTTCTGCGCCTTTCCGGCTCGGATGCGCTCGCGATTACGAGCACGATAGCTACCCCCCCTTTCAAGGGGGGGCAGGGGGGGGTGTCGGGCGAGCCGAAGTCGCTTCCACCGAACTCCGCTCGCTTCTCCCGCATCTCTCACAACGGCGAGTTCATTGACGAGGTGGTGGTAACTTACTTCAAGGCGCCGCACTCTTACACCGGCGAAGATGTGGTCGAGCTGAGCTGCCACGGCGGGCGATATGCGGCAAGTAGGATATTGGAATTATTGTTATTGAAAGGTGCTCAGCAGGCCAAGCCGGGAGAGTTCACCGAGCGTGCCTTTATGAATGGCAAGCTCGACCTGGCCCAGGCCGAAGCCGTGGCCGATGTGATTCACGCGCGAACCGCTCAGGCGGGGAGCGCGGCGGCGCGGCAGTTGGCTGGTGGACTGTCGGAGAAGATTCGGGCCATGCGATCAATGTTATTGGATTTATTGGCATTGCTTGAGCTTGAGCTGGACTTCTCGGATGAGGACGTCCAGTTTCAGTCCCACCAGCACCGGCTGGACAGCCTGACCACGGCGGAGCAGACGCTTCATGCTCTACTCGCGACGTTCACTCGCGGTCGGTTGATTCGCGAGGGGATACGCGTGACGATCATTGGTGCTCCAAATGCCGGAAAATCAACACTCTTGAACGCCTTGTTGGGCGAGGACCGTGCGATTGTCAGCCCCGAACCGGGCACGACGCGTGATGTGGTGGAAGCGCACTTGGAACTCGCCGGGATTGAAGTGATTCTTCAGGACACCGCCGGCATTCGCTCAGCGGAGGGGCACATCGAGGGCGAGGGCATTGCCCGTACCCACCGCGCCATCGACCGCGCGGATCTGATCTTGCTCGTCCTCGACGAGCAGCGACCGATCTGGCCAGACTTGGCCGTCCCCCCTTTCAAGGGGGGACTACAGGGGGGTCTCGGCTCTCCCCCCAGCTTGACCGATGGGACTGAGGTGGGTGTCGGCTCTCCCCCCAGCTTGACTGGGGGGACCAAGGGGGGGTTCGGTTCTCCCCCCAGCTCGACTGGGGGGACCAAGGGGGGTCTCGGCTCTCCCCCCAGCTTGACTGGGGGGACTAAGGGGGGTTCTGCTTCATCGTTCATCGTTCATCGTTCATCGTCCCCCCCCCTCGCACTCGTCCTCAACAAGATCGACCTGCGAACGGGCAGTGCGGCGCCCGATCTGGGCTGCCCCGTCGGCATCACACCTGCGGCGATCTTCGAGATTTCGGCACGCACCGGACTTGGAATACCCGAATTACTCGCCGGACTTGTCCCACTCCTAATCACGGAAACCGTTACAAATTCAGAAATTGTCGTAACTGAAGCACGACACGCCGACGCCCTGACCCAGGCGGCGGCGAGCCTGCAAGCCGCCCGCACACAGCTTGACCAGCCGACACTCATGGCTGCCGACCTGCGCGATGCCGTGAACGCCTTGGGCGAGATCACCGGCGAGACCGTGGGTGAAGAGATCCTCGACCGCATCTTCTCGAAGTTCTGCATTGGGAAATAGCAATGTCAACGTTCTGGAATGACCGCTACAATGAGCCCGGCTACGCCTACGGGACCGAGCCCAACAGCTTCGTCGTCGAGATCGCGCGGGACCTCCCGCCGGGCCGGCTGCTGTCCCTCGGCGAAGGCGAGGGCCGGAATGGCGTGTACCTCGCGGGCCTTGGTTTCGCGGTCACTGCCGTCGATGCGTCCGACGTCGGTCTCACGAAGGCCCGCCAGCTGGCCACGAGTCGCGGGGTTTCCCTGGAGACCGTCGTTGCCGACCTGTCCAGCTATCCGATCCCGCCCGCGAGCTGGGACGTGATTCTCTCGATCTTCTGCCACCTGCCGCCCAGCGTCCGGCTTCCGCTTCATCGCCGGGTGGTGGACGGTCTCAAGCCCGGCGGCCATTTCGTGCTCGAAGCCTACACGCCGGAGCAGCTCACCTACGCCACGGGCGGGCCTGGCGACGTGTCGATGCTGCTGAAGCTGAGTGATTTGCGTGCGGAGCTTTCCGGTCTTGACTTCATCCGCGCCGGGGAGCAGGTCCGCGAAGTCCGCGAAGGCACGTGCCACACCGGCCCCGCCTCGGTCGTGCAGATAATCGCGCGGAAGCCGTCCAGCTGAACAGACCGGTGGCCTCGGGAAGGCTTGCCTCCGCACACGGCAAGCCGTATATTGGGCTGAAACCGAAAGTCGTATTCTGACCAAACACGGGGGGTACCATGTTGGGAAGAGTTTTGTCCATTCTGGCCGCACTGACGGCCTTTTTGTGTTGCGGCGGATCCGCCGCGCTGGGCTGGGTGCTGGACACTCCGGTATCGCCGGAAATTCAAGCATACCAAGCGAATTCAACGAATTCGCGACGGTTCATGGAGCTCTACCCGAGCGGATTTTGGCGCAGTGCGGACGCGGGACAGACCTGGCAGCCCATGACACTGCCCCCCGACGCCCAATCGCTGTACAGCCGCAGCCTGCAGATCGTCGATGCCGCGGCGGACACCTTGGTCATAGGCGCCGACGACCAATATGTGCTTTATGCCTCCGTGGATGGCGGCACGACCTGGGTTGATCGCACTCCGCATCCAGCCGGGTTCTTCTACGAAACCGGCGGGATTGTTGACCCGCGCCGGCGCGACCGTTGGTATGCCCTGGGGCGATTCACTCGTCCGCCCTACGGCGCGGCCTTCGCGCGTTCGGACGACGGCGGAGACACCTGGCAGACCTTCGTCTTTCCCCGGATCGGCGCGGCCGCCTTTGCCCAGTGGCTCTATCCGGATCCGCTGTCCGACAGCACGCTGTGGTCGATCAGCTATTACCGCTACTCGCCCACGGACACCCTGCTGCCGGGTGGGATCATGCGCAGTACCGATCTCGGCCAGACGTGGACGGAGTTCTTTGACTTTCACGCACACTATGCGTCCCAGGACGTTGCCATCGGTTCGTTTCTCCACCAGATGAACGGCGACTTTCTGTTCTCCTTCAACAGCTGCGACGGAGATACCTGTATCGCCGACTGGCTGCGTTCGACGGATAACGGCCAGACCTGGACATCTCAACGCGCCGGTTGGCCCGGCGACGACGTGCCCTGGGGGCCTGTGATCGAGGACATCGACCAGCCCGGGCGGCTCTATACGGAAGGCTGGGATTTCCAGCATCCCGTGGCCTGTTCGCCGGACAATGGCGACACCTGGAGCTCCTGTTCGAACGGCATCCCGGCTTCGACCCGCTGGACCTCGGGCCTGCGGCAGAACCCGGACAACGGCTCGCTGACCATCGTGGCCTCCGACGCGCCGTGGGAGTCCATCGACGACGGCGCATCCTGGCATGCGCTGCCTGTCCCTCCGGTGGGGGCGACCGGGCCGGTTCAGATTCATGACGAGTCCCTCACGTTTTACCACTTCCCGGGCGCACTTTTTCGGCAATCCTTCTCGTCGCGGCAATGGGAGCCGATCACGGTCCCGGTCTTCCCGGACACCGTCACGTCCATCGAATCGGTGCTCTATGACCGCGCGGGCGTGATGCTGGCGGCCGTCAGTCGCTACGGTGAGCATGAGGGCGGCAGTCCAGCGCTCGCCGTCTCTCAGCTTGTCCGCAGTGTGGATCACGGCCAGAGCTGGCAGTTCGGCCCGGCCTTGCCGACTGATCTATGGTCGTGGTTTACCATCGAGACCGATTCGGTCCCGGTCTTCGTGGCAAGCGGCTGGTCGGACAGTCTCTACGTCTCGAACGACCTCGGCGAGCACTGGCTGTCCCGTGGCTATCCGGTTGTAAGGGATTATTATAATTTCGATTGTGCCGAGCGTAGCAACGAAATATGCCTGGTCGGCTCGAACGAGTGGGGGGCCGACGTCGTGGTCTATCGCTCGACCGATCTGGCGGCGACATGGCAGGAGATTGGCCCACCGGATACCCCCGCCGAGGGCGAGCGCCTCGAACCGACTGTCTTCCCGGGTGGGGTGCTGATCCGATTCTTCCGCCACAACGACGTTCAGAACTGGCTCTGGACGGAAGCCGGTTGGTCCCTTCGCAGCGGCGACGCGGCGAGCGACGGATTCCTCACCGTGCTTGATGATCCGCTCCGCATCCTGCTGTTCTCCTCGGGTGGTGACGCCTGGATCTCGCCTGACACCATGCGAACCTGGGTGCATCATGATCTGGAGTTGCCGTTCGCCGGGACCCACCCGCAGCTTGGTACGGTCATCTATTCGCCCCAAACGGAAGAGCTGTGGGGTTCAAGCTCGCTCGGGCCGGTGCGGATGAATCTGAATGAGCTGGCGGCGCCGGAACGGGTGCGCTTCACGCCACTGCCCCAATTGTCGCTGTCGGCTTTTCCCAATCCGTTCAACAGCGTCGCGACAATTTCGCTGAATCTGGCGCAGCCGGGGCCGGTCAGCTTGCGGCTGTACGACCTGACGGGCCGGCTGAGCGCGGTGGTTGCGGATCGCGTCCTCCCGGCGGGCGAGCAACGTCTGCGGTTTGATGCCCGCAGGCTGCCGACCGGCACGTACTTCCTGCGGCTCACGGCGGACTCCCGGACCCGCGAAACGAAACTGCTGCTGCTGCGATAAGTTGACGGCACCTCCGCTGGGCGGCGCAGCCTGTCACCACCCCGCATCGGGGGGGTCTTAGAGCCTATCCTGAAACAACGAGTTGTGCGGCAACGTGGCTTCAGCCCGTTGTCGGAGCGGAAGGTCAAGGGGCTAAAGCCGCTTTGGCTCGCCGGAATCTTGCTGGCTCCGCCGCGGCATGTGTCTCCACATGCCCGGAATCGGAGCGTCACCGCCGAGCAGGGATTCCTTCCCTGCCGGAACCTTGCTGGCTTCCGCCGAGCGGGGTGCCCTCACCCCGCCGGAATCTTGCTGGCTCCGCCGCGGCATGTGTCTCCACATGCCCGGAATCGGAGCGTCACCGCCGAGCAGGGATTCCTTCCCTGCCGGAATCTTGCTGCCTTCCGCCGAGCGGGGTGCCCTCACCCCGCCGGAATCGGATCGGGTCCCCCCCCATCAAAAAAAGCGCCGACCCCCAAACAGGGCCGGCGCTTCTCGAATCACGGATGTGTGTACGGCCCGGACTTAGGTCAAACGCCAGACAGCAGCCGGCTGGCTTCGGCAACATGGCCGTTGGTAATCCGCCCGTTCTCCAACCGCAGCATTCGTTTCGCCCTGCTGGCGGCGTTCGGATCGTGCGTGACCATGACCACCGTTCGACCCTCGCGATGGATCTCCTCGAGGAAGCCGATGACCTGCTGACTGGTTTCGGGGTCAAGATTGCCCGTCGGCTCGTCAGCCAATACCAGCATCGGGTCATTTGCCAAGACCCGCGCCAACGCCACGCGCTGCTGCTGACCGACACTCAATTCTGACGGCTTGTGATCGAGGCGATCCGCCAAGCCCATCCGCGAGAGGAGTTTCACGGCCCTCTGCTTTTGTTCACCCTCATTTACCCCGCCCAGCAGCAGTGGAATCTGGACGTTTTCCAGGGCGGTCAGGTAGGGGATCAGATTGAACGTCTGGAACACGAAGCCGATCTTCGCGCGCCGGACCCGCGCCCGGGCGTCGGGCGAGAGTTCATAAAGCGAAGTGCCGTCGAGATAGACCCGGCCTTCCGTGGGGGAAAGCATGCCGCCCAGCGTCAGCAGAAGCGTGCTCTTGCCGCTGCCGCTGGGGCCTACCAGAGCGACGAACTCCCCCGCGGCGACCTCGAGCGATATATCATCCATGGCGGCCACGGTCTGCCCGCGATGCCGGTAGTGTTTTTTCGCGCCTTCGATCTTCAGCATCGCTCAAACCTCCTGCAGGGTAGTGCACGGATCAAGCCGGGCGGCCCGGATCGCAGGCAAGAAACTGGCCAGAACCGCCAGCGGAATCGCCAGGGCTAAGGCCAGCACGATCAACGTCGGCATCGGCAAGACCGGAACCCCGGCCAGCTTCGGCCCCATGACGATGGCCAGAATCGTGCCCAGGACATAGCCGCCGATTCCGGCCGCCGATCCGAGCAGGACCGCTTTCCAGAGGAAGATCCGCAGCACCATCGCCGAATCGGCGCCCATGGCCATCAGGGTCCCGATCTCTTTGCGGCGCTCATAGACATTGGCGAACATGTAGTTCGCGATGCTGGCGCCACCGACCAGAATGATAATCACCAGAAACACCAGCGACAGCCGCGCCATGGTGCGGTTGGTCTGGAGCTGGGTATCGACGATCTGCGTAATCGTCACCACCTTGGCATCGGGCAGGAGCTTGTTGATCTTCTGGACCAGGCCCTTGGAGATTTGGCTGCAACAGCCCACGACCTCGATGGCACTCACCACCGCGCCCCGGCCGGTCATTTCCTGCACCGTGTGCAGGTGCGCAAAGATGCGGGCATCGTCCACGGTGCCAGTTTCGGGGAGCACCGCCACGGCGGTGAAGCGGCGGCCCATGACGTCGATTGCGTCCCCTTCGCGAATCCGCAGGGACGATGCGATATCCGCACCCACGAGGACTTCAGTGCTGCCCAGCGTCTCGATCACGCGGTTACGGACCAGCGTTTCTTTCGGCGATGTGGCGCTGAGGCCCGGAATCACGGCCACGGTTCCACACCCTTGCGGCCGCGAGAAGATCCCCGCGCCTTCCCACGCCGCTTTTGCGGCGAACTCTTCCTTCGGTAGAATGCCGGTCAGCGTGACATGCTGGTTTCGAACCGAAATCGGAACCGACAGCTTTGGCGAAAGATTGTCCAGACCCTCCAGATCCGAGTGGATCAGCCGATCCACATATTCTTCGGGGATCTCCTCGGTTTGCAGATCCGCCGAATAGTAGTCCTGCATCGAAACGGACTTGGGCAGGATCAGCACATTGGCCCCCAGCGCGTCGAGTTCCCGGGAGACGGCTTTCTCCGAGTAGAAGGTGACGTTCTTAATCGAGACGATCACCGTAATTCCGAGCAGAATCGCCATGAAGCTCGTCGCCAGCTGATTCTTGCGCTCGAAGATCTCGCGCCAGACGAGGGTTCTGAGATTCATTCTA
Organism: candidate division KSB1 bacterium; assembly: GCA_016214895.1. Taxonomy (NCBI): domain Bacteria; kingdom Pseudomonadati; species Candidatus Zhuqueibacterota bacterium. Next base: position 19,450 of record JACRMR010000017.1, on the reverse strand, counting down.
CTTCCCCTTGGGTGGCGTCGGGGGCTTCGCCGAAGTTGAAGTTGACGGTACGGGCACTACCTTCACCGGCGGCGGGCTGTTTTGCGGAGCGGCCGTGGCGGTCGGGCCACAGCTTTTGCCGCTTCCCGGAGGACAACACCCCCCGGCTTTCGGAGCGGCGGCGGCCTGTACGGCGGCCACGATCTTGTCTTTCGGCGTTGCGCCCTGAAACACGCCGATGACCGTACCGGGAGGTGCCAGCAGCGCGGTCACGGCGACAGGTGACTGCGGATCAAGGCCCAGCTTGGTCGCGAACTTTGCTGTTGCCGGATCCGAAGGATCCGCCATCACGACGGCCGTGCTCTGACCGTATTTTGCGTCTTTCAGGAACTCCTCGACCCCCCGCATCGCGCCGGCGTTATCGGCCGTCTGCTTGTTCTGCATGCAGAACGCGACCATATTCTTCGACTGAAGCGCCTTCATGGCTTGCTCCGAGGCCTTGCAGCCGACACACTCCACCAGCATGGTCTCGTCCGTCAATTGCATGGCCGGATAGCCGCCCATGATGGCACCGTTCGGGGCCAACACGAGAATGAGTGGCATCTGGGCACGGCTCGCGCCGTACTTGTTGACGATGTCCTGCTCAGCCGGGTCCGCAACATTGATCTCAACCTCAGCAGACTTGCGCGTGACCTGCTTCCGCGCGGATTCAACGAGTCCACGCGCTCTCGTCAGCTGGTCATTGTCGTCCCGGTAAAACACGGCGTACACGTACTTATCCGCGCTGCCGGCCTGTTCTACTGCCTCCGCGCACTTTCCCGTGCCGATGTGCCCGATCGGTTCAGCGGCCTTGACGCTGGCCACTCCGAAGTGGGTCGGACTGCTGCTGTTGTGATTCGACGCCGACACAAATTGGAAGACCAGCGCGGCCGCGACCAACAGAATGACGCCTCCGCTCACGGACCACTTAGCCTGCTTACTCATAATCATGCTCCTCTATGAAATCGCTCCATTGAAACTTGAATCGTTGTTAGGCCTTCTGCATTGCCGGCGTCCGCTGGGGGTCATCCACGGGACACGGGGAAGCGTCGGGCAGACAGCGCATCACATCTGCTCTGCTGAGCATTCCGACCAACCGCGTCTCATCCGCGACCACCGCCGGATCTCCCGCCAGGGCCTCTCGCGCCAGTTGGACGACCTGACGCACCAGTGGCGAGGCGTTCGGACCTGCCAACCGATAGTACACCCACTTCCCGCACTTTCGAGCATCGACGAGTCCGGCATCCCGCAGGATGGCCAAGTGTTTGGACACCGTCGAATCCGCAAGCCCAATAAAGTCAACGAGATTGCAGACGCACAATTCACGATCGCGCAGGCTCAGGAACAACCTAAGCCGATTGGCATCTGAAAGCGCGTTCACGATGTTCAGGAATTCCCGCATTCTTACTCCCTTGTTTCGCCAGATAACGAAATGTAGTGAGGAAATATCAGGTTGTCAAGTAAAACACCTTCCAAATATGTAATAAGACTTGTGTTGTAATATTTCAAGCAACGAGAATCCGTAGGGGCGGGTCCGCGACCCGCCCGGTGGAAAGAGCCACGCATACATTTGACTAAAAATTTGCAATTGACAACATTATCAAATATGACAATTTAGTCAAAACACATATAAAATATAAAAATAGCTTATACAGGCCAAATCTATTTCTTCAGACCGTTAGAATATCCGCGTTAGCATGCATTTGACTAAAGAAACAGAAATGACTATATTGTCAAGACAGCCAATTTAGTCAACACAACTACATATAAACAGTTTACAGAAATGAGCAACTCTGAGCTTCATCCTAAACCAAGGGGCATTCTTCGCTGGAGTCTTGTCCAGATTCATATTATCGATAGCCTGAAGAAACTGTTGCCGGACGCTTCGATTGAGCTAATGGGCGGCGCAGTGGTAGGGACCATGCTCCATCTGAAGTTGTCAGCCGGAGATCATCGTTTCACGGTTAATTGGGCATCCACGGGCTCATCATCGGAGATCCTCCGTTCGATCTACTTCGTCAAAGCTGACCCCGACCACTATATCCCGGTAATCGCTGTGCCATTCATGGGGCCAACTGGCCGAAAGTTATGCCAAGAGAACGGCGTAAACTGGATTGATTTGTCAGGCAACGCCGCCATCAAGGCCCCCGGGCTACTAATCAACATCAGCGGCAACCCCAACCAATTCATCGCCCGGGGCCGCCCGTCGTCCGTGTTTGCCCCGAAGAGTTCGCGCGTCATTCGCTGGCTGCTGTTGAATCCCCATCGCAGAGTCACGAAGAAACAACTGGTCGAAGCAACCGGAGTTGATCCCGGCCACCTCGGTCGCATTCTTGATCGACTGGTGGAGTCTTCATACCTTTCCCGCGATCAAGTTGACGAATTCGCACCGCAAAACCACCAACTCTTGCTGGCGGATTGGCGAACTTCCTATGATTTCTTCAAACAAAACGAAGTGCTGCGCGGCCACATTCCGGCCAGGACAAGCGAAGAGTTAGTCAGGAAGCTGGCCACTCGCTTTGACGTCGAACAAGCTCAGAAATTCGCATTCACCGGCTTGGCTGCGGCATGGCAATATACCCAGTGGGCAACCTTTCGCCTTGTTTCAGTCTATCTCAAGACCATGCCGAATCCCGACTTGCTACAGGTCTTGCTCTTTCGTGAAGAGCCACGCGGCGCCAATGTTTGGCTTGTAGTTCCCAAAGACGAAGGTGTATTTATGGGAAGTGAAATCGTGGCAGGCATTCCGTGCGTCAGCCGCATTCAGGCCTATCTCGACCTGAAGGACCAGCCGGAACGATCCGACGAAGCGGCGGAAGAGCTCTTCCGAACAATAGAGCCCGGACTACTGGCAAATGGCTGAGCCGAAACCGCGGCACGCGGACGAATACGTCGCCGACACAACGCAAATCGTTGTTCGTACCAGCTTGCATCTGGCCACGATACTGGGTGACTTTCAGGATGATATTGTTGTTATCGGAGGAATGGTTCCGTACTTCCTTGTGGATCAAACCGAGCAACCATACGAGCAGAAACACATTGGGAGCATGGATGTTGATCTGGGCCTAAGCGTCGCTCTGTTGCACGATCATCGATACGAGGCTATCGCGGACCGATTGCGAAATTCCGGCTTTGAACCCGGCACAAACCGAGACGGGAACGTTACCCGCCAACGCTGGCGACATCCTCGGTTTGATAACGCGATAGTGGACTTCTTGATGGACGCCAATGGCGAACCGTCCAAACTGCAAAACCTCACCGGCGATCTTGCCGCGATCGTCACGCCGGGCATAGGACTCGCCTTTCGCGATTTCGAACAGATCCTGCTTGCCGGGCAGACACTTGATGGCGCTAATGTGGAGCGCAGCATCAAGGTGTGTGGCGCCGGGGCACTACTTATCACAAAGGTGCTCGCTCTGCAATCCCGTTCGTATGGAAAGGACGCGTACGACATACACTACGTATCGCGTAACTATGGCAGAGGCCCCGAAGATGTGGCGGAACGTCTCCGGAGCTTGTTAGACGACGAAACCGCTAGGCATGGGTTGTCCTTGCTTCGGCAGAATTTCGGGACTCTCGACTGCATCGGCCCGGTCAAACAGGCCTTGTTCTTTCGACGCGAAGGCGATGAAGCCTACCAGGCTGACATTTCGGGAACGGTCATGGCCGTCGTGCAACTGTGCGGCGAGCCGCGCCTTCCCACTCCTGCGAAACCGCAAGTCTGAAAACACCAGACCGTGATTCTCCGTCGACCACCCCCCCCCCCTACGCAAAAGCGCCGACCCCCAGACAGGGCCGGCGCTTTCTATGTAATGTCCCCGGTGGGGGATCAGCCGTCTTAGCGCAGCAACATCATCTTGTTCGTGAGGCTGGTCGAACCGGCGGTCAGGCGGTAGAAGTAGATGCCCGAGCCCATGCCGTTGGCGTTGAAGTTGACGGCATAGCTGCCCGCGGCCTGAGTGCCGTTGAACAGCACGGCCACTTCGCGACCGGTCACATCATACACCGCCAGCCGGACCGTGCCCGTGGTCGGGATGTTGTAGTTGATGATCGTCGAGGGGTTGAACGGGTTGGGATAGTTCCGCGCCGTCAGGTAGCTCGTCGGCGTGCCGATCGCAATCGGCTCGTCCACGGCGTTCTGCTCAAGCGGTCCGAGGCCCAGCGTGTCGCCCGGCTCGCGCCAGAACATGCCGTTGATCTCATAGACAATCACCATCGGCATCGGCGCATTCGGGCAGAAGATTTCGCCGCCCACGATCGTGATTTCGTCGCCGTTGGCGGGACGCGTCGCGCCGTTGCCCGGATCGTAGTCCGGTGCGCCGAAGTCGAGGAACGAATTGATCGCGCCGTCGCCGTCGGTGTCAATCGCGTAGCAGGTCGGGTCGCCGTGCAGCGGGTTGCACTCATGGACGATCGCCACACCGGCCAGTTCGACCGCTGTCACGCTATCCGGGTTGCAGCCGCGCCGACCGTGGTCTCCGCCGCCGTGGCCGCCGTGGCCGCGCCGCGGTTCCCGCCAGAACTGGCCGTTGATCGTATAGACGACCACGATCTGCGGGTCGGCATAGGTCAACAGGCCACCGGTCACCGTAATCTGATCGCCGTTGGCCGGGCGCGTCGCGCCGTTATCCGGGTTGTACCAGGGCGGACCGAACGCCAGGCGATAGTCACCCACGCCGTCGGCATCGATATCGATGAAGTAACGCACGCGGATCCGGTTGGGATTCGTGGTGTCATCGACCACGATCGCGGTCCCGGACAGCTCGACCACCGTCAGCGAGTCGCCGTGGTGCCCGCCGCCGTGCCCGTTGGAATCACTCAGGACCAGCGTCACATCGATGACGCTCAGGTCAGCCACGTCGATTTCCGTCGTCGCAAAGCCCAGCATGTGTGCGGAGGCGACCACAAAATAGTGATCGGCCGGGACATGCTCAAACGTCACCGTTCCGGCCTCGCCGGTTTCCCCGTGCAGATGGCGTCCGTGACCGGGGCCGCCCGCGTTCAGATTGACGTTGGCGCCCGGAACCGCCGCGCCGTCCGGTGTGGTGACCAGCACGTTAACCGTCCCGGTACCCTCCGCCGGCTCACCGTGCAGCATGATCATGACATGCGCCGTAACGCCGTCGAAGACCATCACCCGCGCATGACCGTCTTCAAAGCCTTCCAGCGATGCAGTGGCATCCCACCCGCCGACCGCGACGTCCGCAAAGCCGAACTCGCCGTTCTCGTTGGTCGTCGTGACCAATTCGGCGTCTGGCCGCGACAGGACAACCGTCGCACCGGCCGCCGGACCCCCGTGATTGTCAACGATCACCACGCCCTCGACGTTGCCGAAGCCCGTCGGCAGCGGATGCAGCATGAAATTGGCCTCACCGGTCTCGCCATCCGGGACAAACGCCCCGTGGAAGTCCGCCCCATAGCCTTCAAGTTCCGCCGAGCCGCCGTAATGGCCGGTCTCGATGTTCTCAAACAGGTAGTAGCCGTCGTCGTTCGTCGTGGCGACGAGCGGCGGATTCGCCGGGTCGCGCATTAGCGAAACCGTCGCGCCCACGGCCGGGCCCGCCTCTTCCGGCAGCCAGACATGACCTTCAAGGTTGCCGAAGCCGGTCAGCGGCGCATGCAGGAAGAGGTCCAGTGTGACGACGCTGTCGCCGAACACCCAGGCCTGACCGTCACCGGGTCGATAGCCTTCCAGCGTAGCCACGGCCATGTAGCGGCCGTTTGCCAGACTTTCGAACAGATAGAAACCTGCGTCGTTCGTGGTCGCCACCAGTGGCTGACCATGATTCGCATGAATGGTAACGGTCGCGCCCGCCGCGGGGCCGCCGTCGTTTGGCAGATAAACGGTCCCCTGCAGGGTGCCCGCCCACGCCGCCGCGGCGATCATCAAAATCGCCAGAGTTGAGAGAAGGTTGCGGTTCATGTCTCTTGTTTTCGCCTCTTATTTAGGGGTTGTTTGGTTTCACTCTCGATAAGTGCAAACAGCAACCCCCGGACCAACGACTAAAGTAAAGAATAAACAGCAGGAAAGCAAATACACCGGACTCGCCATCTGTTATGCCACTGCCCTCCCGAGCGCATCGCATGCGCAGCCGACGGTTCGCGTCGGCATGCCGAACGATTCGGGCGCGTTTTGGGTTATGTCGCGGGCCGGATTTAACCCTCCCCCGCCGGAACGCCTTGTCCGCCGAGCGGGGTGCCCTCACCCCGCCGGAATCTTGCCGGCTCCGCCGCGGCATGTGTCTCCACATGCCCGGAATCGGATCGGGTCCTTTTCCCCTTCCCAAGGGGGGAGCACAGGGGGGGTATAGAACCGATCCCGGAATAGCAGCAAGGGGGGCAACGTGGCTTCAGCCCGTTGTCGGAGCGGAAGGTCACGGGTCTAAAGCCGCCTTGCCTTGCCGTAGTGATCAGCCAACCCTATTTCGAGCTACATCCTGAGACGGGGGTGCGGCACACCCAGCCGCAGAACCGGGTCAGCGCTCTATCGCCTCCGCCCTCACGCTTCAAGTTTGGAGTTCCAAGCTTAGCCATTCTTTGATGTTAGCGTTTCCGCGGCTCGCGGTTTACATGTTTTCTCTCAACTCTCCGCTTTCGTTTCTGGTTCACTCTCATTATCTTACTGTGCTTGGGCCAACCTCCCCTGCCCGCCCCGATTTCACTCGGGTTTTCTCCGCTCCACGGTGGCCACGCGGTCTCGGAATTTCAATTCTCGATCCCGGATAATTCTTCCCATGCCTCTTCACGACCTCCAGCACTATGCCTACCGCGGCGCCCGCGCCATGGTGATTCTGCACGATCAGGAACTGCGCAAATGTCTGGTCACCTGGCGCGCGGCCAAGGCGGCGGGTATCCCGCTCCCCAAGACCGATGATCCGGACTATCAATCCAAAGAGCACCTGCTGCACCATATCCTGCGTGCGGCCCGGGGCTATCTGAGCTGGATGTGCGAGATGCTGGGCCTGCCCGATCCGGGCCTGCCCACGGCCCCGGAGCCCGCCGTGGTGGAGCGCGAGGCCGAAGCCTATCTTGAACAACTACTTACCGCTTGGCGCGAGCCCTTGGCTGGCGTCGCGGAGCCGCGTTTCGACGAAACCTACAAATCCCGCTGGGGCGTGGACTACTGCATCGACGCCATGCTCGAGCACGCCGTCATGCACCCCCTCCGCCACCGCTTTCAGCTCGAAGAGCTGCTGGAGTCGTAGGGGCCGGCTGCGCCGCCCGTTGGACCCGCCGCGGCACCGGTCCCCGGGTGCCCGGAATCGGTCAGCCTGTCCCGCGCCAGTTCTCGGCATTTGAATTTTGGATTTTCGATTTTGGATTTTCCTCCCATGCCCATCTCCGATTCCTATCTTGACTACATCATGGAGCGCCTCGCGGTGCTCGGTAAAGTCCACTGCCGCAAGATGTTCGGCGGGGCCGGGATCATGGTTCCGGTGCGCGGCGAGCTCAAGCCCGCGATGTTCGCCATCATCGACGACGACACGTTGTACTTCAAGGCCGACGACACGAATCGCGCGGACTACACGGTGCGCGGCTTGAGCCAGTGGGTGTACGACCCGTCCAAGCCGGAAAAGAGCCGGATGCCATACTTCCCGGTGCCCGCGGACGTGCTGGAGGACGACGACCTGCTGCGGGAGTGGGGTCAGAAGGCCATTTCCGTGGCCCGGAATCGCCGATCGGCCCGTAAACCGTCTCCCAGCCTCAAACCGGCCCCGAACCGCGCCAAATCGCCCGCAACGAAGCCGAAGACCAAACCCCGAAAGCCGTAGCGCCCACCTCGGTGGGCGTGTCAAAGGGTAAGGATGGATCATCCCCCCCCCGTTCACCGGGGGACAGAGGGCGGGTCTCGGTGGTCCGTCGCGCCTCCTGGGCATGCATTCGGGGGTGTTCCTTCCGCCGTTCCGATTCCGGCGGGGTGAGGGCACCCCGCTCGGCGGGCTAATTAATCCGACGGTCAGAGACCACGGCATGGAGAAAACGGCGTCTCCCGCAGGGGCCGATTGCATCGCCCGCTTCGCAGCACCCCCTGTGTACGCTCGGGGCTGATTCAGAAATTATCAATGATTCCACAGGGGACAACAACATGCCGATACCCGATTTTCAGACCCTTATGCTGCCCGTGCTGCGCAGTTTGGCCGATGGCAAGCCTCGCAGCCTGACCGAGATTGTGGAAACGCTCGCTGTGGAGTACAAACTCTCGGAAGCGGAGCGATCAGAGCTGATGCCCAATGGTGCGAGCCCGCGGTTCAACTACATCGTCCGGTGGTCCATGACTTACCTCTTCAAGGCGATGTTGGCATCGCGCAAATCTCGCGGGGTGTACTCAATTTCGGAACGCGGGACCGCGACGTTGAAAGAGAATCCCGCCCGGATTGACATGAGGTTCCTGACCCGGTTTCCCGAGTACGTCGAATGGCGAGAATCCTCGACACGCGGCGACGACGAACGCACGGCGCACCCAGCACACGACGGTCCCGCGCCTCGCACCCCCGAAGAGCAGATCGGCGGGGCATACCAGGAGATCCGCGCTGCCCTGGCCGACGATATTCTGGACAAGGTCAAGTCCTGTTCCCCGCGCTTTTTCGAGCGTTTGGTTGTCGATCTGCTGGTACGCATGGGCTATGGCGGGACACTTCCCGAAGCGGGACAGGTTATTGGTAAATCGGGGGACGGCGGGATTGACGGCCTGATCAAGGAAGACAAGCTGGGGCTGGGCGCGATCTACCTGCAAGCCAAGCGCTGGGAGGGCCTCGTGCCCGTGGGCGCGGTCCGGGACTTCAGCGGAAGTCTTGATGCCCACGGGGCCAAGAAGGGCGTGATGATCTCAACCTCCAGCTTCACCAGTGACGCGAAAACGTACGTGACCAAGACAGGCGAGAAGAAGATCGTGCTAATCGACGGCTATGAACTGGCCCAACTCATGATCGACCACGACGTGGGCGTGACGCCCGTGACCAGCTACACCATCAAGCGCATCGACTCGGACTATTTTGAGGAAGAATAGCCTGCTCTGACTTTCCCCCACTCCGTGGGGGAACCGAAGGGGGTCGGCCTCTTTGCGGCGGCAGATCTCTTTCGCCGTTAACCTGCCCTGCTCTGCTCGCCGCCGCGCCGTCCATCCCCGGGGGGCCGGAATCGGCACCCCCCTCTTGGCGGCACTTGTCTTCAAGTGCCCCATCGGAAGAGTAGTCGAAGCCACCGGATTGTAGCCGCTGCCCCCCCGTGGCCGCCTTGCGAACCGTCGCGCCCACCTTGGTGGGCGTGTCAAAGCGTAGGCACCGCATCCATCGCCCCGCCCGTAGCGCCGCACTGCGTGCGCGAAATCGGGGTTCGTCGCCGTGCAGAGTCTATGTCTTGATTTCCGCCGAGCCGGGATTCCTTCCCCGCCGGAACGGTGCTCGGCCCAGATCCGGAGCACCTTGGCGGCACTTGTCTCCAAGTGCCCCCTCGGCGAAACAAACCGAACCCCGCGCCCCCTCCGCCGCAGCCCCGGCAAGAAGCCTGTCATCCTGAAGCACGTCTTCCGGCTGCAGGATCACAAGAAGTCGTCTTCATCGACAGGCGGCCCGGCGGTGGGGACAGCCCCGCGTGGCTGTCCGGCGAAACCCAAGGACTGTAGCCGCTGCCCCCCGTGGCTGCCCATTGCATCGCCGATCCCAAGCACCGCAAAGCATACGGGAGGGCGATTGCATCTCCCGCCCGTAGCAAAGCACACCCGTGTGCGAAATCGGGACAAATGTCTGCATCGTAAATCACAATTCCCGCAAGCGCCGCAATGCGTACGCTCGGAAGAATTTGTCAACAACCCAGCGAGAGGAATCGCCATGCCTATTCCAGATTATGAATCAATGATGCTCCCTACTCTTAAAATCTCTGCAGATGGACATTCTCATACAACAGAGGAAACCTTAAATATCCTGGCAAAGCAGTTCGGAGTAACAGAAGATGACAGACGCGAGCGATCGGGAAATCTGTACTACTTTGATGCCAATTTTAGTTGGACTAAAACTTATCTCAAAAAGGCAGGATTAATCACGTACCCAGCAAGATCGCAGTTTATGATCACGGATTTGGGTAGAAGAATCCTTACGCAAAATCCAACAAAAATTGATAAAACGTTTCTCTCCAAAATTCCTGACTTCAAAAATTGGCTGGATGAATGGACTTGGGAGAAAGGGACAAACCCAGTATTCCCGGATTGGTCTTCTGTTCGTGAACAATCAACACAATCAACCAGCCGTGCACCTGAAATCCAGGCCTTTGAGTCGAAACCCGCAATCGCACCGCCGGTCGATACGAAAACGCCGGAGGAAATCGTGGAACTCAATCTGCGAGTCATTAATGGACTGTTAATAGATGACCTCCTAGAGCGAATTAAGTCAAGCAGTCCGAGGTTCTTTGAGCAACTTGTTGTTGATCTCTTGATAGCAATGGGCTACGGAGGAGGCTTCGATGGCGCTGGTCAGGTTGTTGGACGCACAGGTGACGGTGGTATAGACGGAATAATCCACGGAGACATGCTTGGACTTACCGATTCTATTGTCATTCAAGCAAAAAAATGGGATAGCCAAGTTCCTGTATCGGCGGTAAGAGATTTTTCTGGAAGTTTTGATCAGCGACGAGTGATGAAAGGCGTTCTAATTACAACAGCTGACTTCTCAAGCGACGCAAGAAGATATGCTGGGGATATTCTACCGAAGAAAGTCATTCTAATAGATGGCAAGATGCTGGCTCAACTTATGATTGAACACGGAGTAGGCGTAACAACGACGAAATCATTTGCAATCAAGCGAATAGACTCTGATTACTTCCCAGAACCCTAATCTATGACATCCTTACGACATCATCGTCATCGGCGGCGGCACGCCAATGTCGAGCACACAAACACAGCACAAACAAAAACTTACAATAGCATGACCATTGACTTCGCCACGATTGTCTCGCGGATCGTTGCCATCTCCCAGCCGCGCAAAGTCGTGCTGTTCGGTAGCTACGCGCGCGGCGATTCAAAGCCGACCAGCGATCTGGATATTCTCGTAATCGCTGAATCCGATCTCCCCCGCTATAAGCGCGCGGCGTCACTCTACCGTGCGCTCAGCGATATTCCGCAGCCGATGGACATCATCGTTTACACACCGCAGGAAGCCGAAGATTGGAGCCAGGTCAAGCAGGCCTTCGTCACGACGGCCCTGCGGGAAGGGAAGGTCCTCTATGAAAAGCCGAGCTGATCTGGTCGCGGCGATGTTGCGCAAAGCGGATTCTGATCTGGCCAACGCGCGGCTCTGTTTGAAATCGGGCGAATCGCTGGATACGGCCTGCTTTCACTGTCAACAAGCGGCAGAACGCGCGCTGAAAGCGTTTCTCACGGCACACGAGGTCATGTATCCGCATACTCACAATTTGCAGAAGCTGATTGAACAATGTACGACAATCGACGCGTCGTTTGGCGATCTTGAAACCGCGGTATCTGACCTCACGCCGTTTGCGGTGGAACTTCGTTATGACGAGGAATTCTGGCCGGACACTTCGGTGGTGAAGCTCGCGTTAGATACGGCAGAGAAGATTAGAGAGTTGGTTGGCGAACGAATGAATCGGAAACAGTAACCCGGCCGGAACCGCACCGCATGACAGCACAGCTTAAACATACCATGACCCAACTGCATTTCTTCAAGTTTCAAATTTCAAGTTTCAAGTTTTCCGCCTGATGCCCCATTCCTACGACATCATCGTCATCGGCGGCGGGCATGCGGGCTGTGAGGCCGCGCTGGCTTCCGCGCGGATGGGATTCAAGACGGCATTGGTCACGATGAACTTGCAGACCATCGGACAAATGTCGTGTAATCCTGCGGTTGGAGGGTTGGCCAAGGGTCAACTCGTGAAGGAGATCGATGCCCTGGGCGGCGAGATGGCCCGCATCACCGACCTGGCCACCGTCCAGTTCCGCATGCTGAACCGCTCCAAAGGCCCTGCCGTCTGGTCGCCTCGCGCGCAGTGCGACCGCATGATGTATGCTCGGGAGATGCGAAAGGCGCTCGAATCGCAACGAAATCTTGATCTTAAGCAAAGCATGGTCGTCGATTTCGAGACTCGCGGCGGTCGCCTGACTGAAGTTATCTGCCAGACCGGCCAGCGCTTCGAGTGCCGCGCCGCCGTACTCTGCCCGGGGACCTTTCTGAACGGCTTGATCCACATGGGCGACTTCCAGATTCCCGCCGGCCGCATCGGTGAAGGCCCTGCCCTCTTGTTATCTGAGAATTTGCAACGGCACGACTTCACTCTGGGCCGCCTGAAAACCGGCACCCCGCCGAGGCTCGACGGTCGGTCGATTGATTATAATCGCTGCCAGATTCAACCCGGCGATGGCCGGATTATTCCATTCTCAAAACGTTCACAATTAAACAATAATCATCAGCTTGCCTGTCATCTGACGCATACGAACGAGTCCACTCATAAGCTCATCAGGAACGGCCTTGTTCACTCGCCGCTCTTCGCTGGCCGCATCACCGGACGCGGTCCGCGCTACTGTCCATCCATTGAAGATAAGGTCGTCCGCTTCGCTGATAAAGATAGTCACCAGATATTCTTAGAGCCAGAGGGCTGGCATACAAGTGAAGTCTATATGAACGGCTTCAGCTCCAGCCTGCCTGAAGATATCCAATTCGAGGCCCTGAAGACCATCAATGGCCTCGAAAACGCCGAGATGATGCGCCCGGGTTATGCCGTTGAGTATGACTTCTTCCCTGCTCATCAGATTCACTATTCCTTAGAAACCAAGCCTATAGATGGTTTGTTCTTCGCTGGACAGATCAACGGCACCACCGGCTATGAGGAGGCGGCCGCCCAGGGCCTCGTTGCCGGAGTCAATGCCGCGCTGAAACTAAAGGGAGAGCCACCGCTGGTGCTGCGCCGCGATCAAGCTTATATCGGTGTGTTAATAGACGATTTAATCACGAAGACTCCGGTGGAGCCTTACCGCATGTTCACGTCCCGCTCGGAACACAGGCTGTTGCTCCGTCAGGACAATGCCGACTTGCGACTCACGGCGATCGGCCGGAGCCTCGGTCTCGTTTCGGATGAGCAGTACGATAGTTATCTGAAAAAGCAGCAATTGCTCTCAGAAGTCACGGACTACCTGGCAGCCACAAAGCTGCAAGAACTCGCCGAATCCGGCTTACTCTCTGATCCATCTCTGAAAGGCTCTCGCTTCGCTGCCATTTTGAAGCGTCCTGAAGCCAGCCTGAGCGAACTGCTGCGCCACCCCGACCTTGCCGGGATCGCTCACGCTGCTACTGACGAAGATCTCGTCGCCGGAGTGGAAATGGATATAAAATATGATGGTTACATCAAGCGCGACCTCGCGCGCGCCGACCAGATGCGCTCCCTGGAGTCGCATCAGATTCCCGTCAGCATCGATTACAAATCTATTCATTCCATCTCGTTCGAAGCGCGGGAAAAGCTCTCGCGCTTTCGCCCACTCACGCTTGGCCAGGCCAGCCGTATTGACGGCGTCCGTCCGGTGGACTGCACGGCGCTCATGATTCACCTGAAAAAGTCCCGCACCTCCGGAGCGCAATGACATCGACAGCTGAGTTAACTGCTATGCTGGCTCGGTTCGGCTGGTCTGCCGACGATTCGCGTTCGCTCCACGTGAAACACTTTCTGGAGCGGGTGCGGGATGCCGGGCTGTCGCTGGTCTCGGATTCTGATCGTAACAGATTGGAACAAAGACATTTAGAGCCAAGTATGACAGGGAACGACCTTGTGCCCGATGGGGCGCGAGTGCTGGACTTTGGCTCCGGCGGCGGATTTCCGGCGATTCCGCTGGCAATCGCCCGGCCGGACGTTTCCTGGCTGCTGGTGGAGTCAAGTGCTCGAAAAACAGCGTTCCTGGCGCGAGTTTCACGTGAAACCCAACTCTCGAATGTCGAGGTGCTTACGGCCCGGGTTGAAATGCTCTCCGCTGAGTACAATGCGCGGTTCGATGTCATAACTGCCCGGGCGGTGGCGGAGCTGCCGGAGTTGATCGACTGGACGCGGCGGCTCTTGAAGCCGGGAGGGCGGTGGCTGCTGTGGAAGGGCGAGAAATGGCGGCAAGAGGCTGATTTGGCTCAGCTTAAACTAATTCTGAAGCAAGAGATGAAGCTATCCGATGGCGGGCGGCTGTTGTGGCTGGAAACCGAACCCGATTTACCCCCCCCCCCCCGCGAGCAGGGGGGAATCCGAGCACATGACCAAGCGCATCGTTGACGAATTGTCGGCCCTGACGACCGAAGCGCGCAACCCCCGCACGCTGGGGTTGGACAGCATGAGCACACGCGAGATCCTCGCAGCGATGAACGCCGAGGACCGCACCGTCCCGGAGACCGTGGCCCGGGCGATCCCGGATATCGAGCGCGCGGTCGAGCTAATCGTCAGTTGCTTCCACCTTGGCGGAAGATTGATCTACGTCGGGGCGGGGACATCGGGCCGATTGGGCGTGCTGGATGCGGCCGAGTGTCCGCCGACCTTCGGGACGGAGCCGTATCTGGTACAGGGCTTCATCGCCGGTGGGAAGGATGCCGTATTCCGCGCCGTGGAGGGGGCGGAGGACGACTTCGCACAAGCCGCCCATGATCTCGACGTCTGTACTCTAAATGAGGCGGACGTGCTGGTCGGGATCACCGCTTCGCGTCGTACACCATACGTGCTGGGTGCTCTAACGTACGCAAAATCAAGGGGTGCGAAGACGGTGCTGCTGATCTGTAATGAGCCGCCGGACGAGAAAGCGGAAAGCGGAAAGCGGAAAGCGGAAACCGCCGAGCCGTCCGTCCCCAGGCGGCCGGAATCGGATTCGGCTTCAGGTTTCAGGTTTCAAGTTTCAAGTTTGGATGTCGTCATCTCCGTTCCGGTCGGTCCCGAAGTGTTGACCGGCTCGACAAGGCTGAAGGCGGGGACGGCAACGAAGTTGGTATTGAACATGTTGACGACGGCGTCGATGGTCCGGCTGGGGAAGTGTTACGAGAATCTGATGGTGGATTTGCGGCAGGGGTCGTTGAAGCTGCGGGCGCGGGCGCGGCGGATCTTCATGGAGCTGACGGGCAGCGATTACGAATGGGCGGACGCAGTCTTGAAGGAAGCCGGGGGCGAGCTGAAGACCGCGCTGGTGATGCACTGGCGGTCGGTGGGTGCCAACGCCGCCCGGGAGCTATTGGATGCAGCCGAGGGGAATATCCGCAACGTGCTGGAAACGACAAAGCCGTAGCGCCGCATGGATATGCGCTCGGAAATACTGCTCGGCAAGGCCATGGACTGAGAAGAGTCGATCGTTGGAAAATAGTCAACCAGACACGCACGAAAGGAATCTATGAACAGCGTTCTTGCGCCAATTGAGAATGCCGCGAAAGACATCAAGCGGTTTCATACTGAACTTGGTGCTGAAAATCGACACCTTCTTGGCTACGTTATGGAGTTGGGGTACGATACGGGCATAGTCGTGACCAACGACTACTACAAAATGCGGGCTGGTGGCATCTCAAAGAACTCGTTGCTTGTCATTCGCCCGGGCTCGATTACCCAATTGATGCAGCCGGACGAGACAACGAGTAGCATCGACATTCAGGACAAACCACCCCATCTCATACTTTGCCGGGTACTCGAACCTGCTCCCACGCCTCTTGCGCAGGACATCGCTCGAACGTACTTTGAGATGCACAAAAGCCATATGCCGGAGCTTGACGTCTTTACAAAAAGTGAGTTGCAGTGGGGCGCCGTTAAGGTCGCAGTTCTGGGGACATTCTATGACCATCCTGTCAATGCTACTGTGGAGTTTGGCGGGGACATCGAGACGTTCTTATCACCTCACATGTACACCGTCCATATTCCTACGGCTGACATGTTGACCAAGTTGGTCAACGCTTTCGTCGATCCAAAGAATGCCTACCCGATTGGTGAGATGCGGCTCACAGAAAGTCGTCTGACCGCGCCCTCTGCTCCAATACCGGTTCAGGTCTCTCCGGCGGACTTTATCGGAACACGCACGGCACTCTTTGGCAAGACACGTATGGGGAAGAGCAATACTATCAAAATCATCGCACAGATGATCTTGGAGTCATCCGCAAGCGTCGGTCAGGTTATCTTCGACTTGAGCGGAGAATATGCGAATCTGAACGGAAACGATAAAACGTCACTATTCGACTTGTATAAGGAAAGATGTGTCCGCTACTCCTTGCGTGAATCGACGTTTTCGGATGTGCGACCCCTGAAAGTAGACTTCTTTGCCGACATCGCATTGGGGCACCAGATCATTACGCAGTCATACCGTAACGAGCTGGGAACAGAGCCGGACTATTTGAAAGGGCTGTTCGAGTGGGAAGTGATGGATGACGCGGAATTGCAGCGACTCGAACAAGATGAAAGATCACGGCACACGCACTACAGACGCCAAGAGAGTATCTACAAATGCATTCTGACCGAAGCAGGCTTCGTTCCGGGTGCTGCGAACAACGTAAGTCTCAACATGAAGGCTGAGATTCGAACAGCGTGTGGCGCTGCCACGGCGGAAAGTGTCACTGTGGACCGGGCTGCTGAAATCTTTAAGCAAGCATGGACGCACTTTGTAAACAAGACGGGTCCGTTCAAATCGAAGCAACAGCCGAGTGGACAAGAGAGTAACGTTGATGAAGCTCCCGAAAAGGAGTATTTTGATTCAACAGAGCAATCCATGTTAGCCACGCTGACCGGACTCAAATGGAACAAGACCACCGTGAGTGGATTCAGGAAAATCCAATCATATCGCCGGTATCATCAATCGGGCGCGGGACGTCTTCTGGACGACATTACCAGGTTTGTCGATCAGGGAAAGACGGTGATCATAGACTTAGGCAACGCATCGGAGGAATTGTCCAGTTTTTTTGGAGATCGAGTCTGCAGGCACTTATTCCAGCACCAGACCACAAAATTCGTCAACGATAAGCTAGAAGAACATTATGTTCAGTTCTACTTTGAAGAGGCGCACAACCTGTTTCCCCGAGACGACAAAGACCTACGCAAGATATACAATCGCCTCGCGAAGGAAGGCGCAAAATTTCATATCGGAATGATTTACGCAACGCAGAGCATCGAGAGTCTGAGTCCGGATCTACTGAAGAATTCAGAGAATTTCTTCGTCGCGCACCTGAACGACGACCGCGAGATCACAGCGTTGACGAGATATCATGAGTTCCGGGATGTCGGGCCCGACGTACAGAGGACGAAGAGCCAAGGGTACGTCCGCATGATCACGCGTTCGCATCGGTTCGCTCTGCCGGTTCAGATTCGCAAATTCGCAGCTAAGGGTTAATCACATGGCTTACAAGTCCAGTTCAAACCTTTCATACGAATCAGCGTCGAAGCTCGGTCATCTTTCTGTAATTCAGGATCCCTTTATCGAAGAAATGGTCCAATCATTCGAGTTGGTCAAACGGGACAAACAAGCCGAACCTCTGCCAGACATGACAACTATAGACGTCGACGGCACGGATCCGCTTGACTTCATTATATGTGTTGATGGGAGCTTCTCGGTCGTACCGAACACACTTGCACCCGACAAGACACTTGGGTACATCAAGATCGGCGTCTTGAACATTAGCTTGTCGGAGCTTCGGCAGGCAAACGCCCCGATTGTCAATCCGGAGGTCGTGCAGAAGATTCTTAGCCGTTACGCCGACACCCAAAGCACCGTCCTGCCGTTGAGCAATGTGACGGTCGGTGACAGGACTTTATTTGAGAGCATACGGCACGCGATAGAGACTACTCTTCGCCATTTCAACGACGGCGCGTTGTACGACACGCTGCGATTTCTCGTCAGTCAGGAGTGGGAGGAATCCCCCCCGGCATGGCAAGGGGAAACGTCCCGACGCCCGCATTTCCAGTGTCCATTTTGTGATCAAGTAACCTACTTTCCAAGAAGCCAACTCCAATTCACGTGCACGCACTGCGCAAGAGAGCTCGTGCTATCAGATTATCTGGGACTAATGCTTGATGTCAGTGAAACGAGTAACGATTCAAAGCTGGCCGTAAACCTGATGGGTGTGTTGGAACACCTAACCCTAATTCACTATCTTCGAGTTCTGGTTGAGCGCGGTCCGAAATTCCACTCAAAGGTACTCTTGCTGAAAGATGGCCCACTGATGTTGAGGGGTCAGTATGCTCGCCTCGTTGATCCAATCCGCGGCTACCTGCATCACCTGTACGAACAGGGCTTTGAGTTCTATCTTGCGGGTGTTGAGAAAGATGGCGCATTTGTGCAGTTCATTGAACAAGTGCGCTCTGCCTTCCCAGAGAAGGGCAGCGTTTTCACTCCGAACAGCCAGTTCATCCTTGATCGAATCAAACACAGTGGAGCGAACGATACAATTTATGGACAGAAGGTACTGTACGGCCAGAAGTCATACTTGCGGATCGACGAGCGCAATATCATCGTCATGAGCGTGCCAAGCCGAAAAACCAGCTTCAGCATGTATGATCCGGACGCAGGCACATCCGATTTGATTGGCCTGCCACGAATCGCGTCCACTCTTTCTCGGCTTGTTTCTCGCCAATACCAAAACGCGCTGGTTCCGATTACCGCAGTGAACAAAATTGCTTCTCTCTCCTTCTACCCTTCGAACAATATTCTCGAACGCTTCACGGACAGCTTAATGCGTCGTGGACAATGACTAACTGTACTGACCAACGCCCTCGCGTTCAGCCGTTTATCAAATGGCCCGGTGGCAAGCGATGGATCGTTCCCACTATTCGAGGATTAGTGGACGGACGAAATTTCGCCAATTACATCGAACCATTTCTCGGCGGCGGTGCCGTCTACTTCGGGTTGCTTCCAACGTTTGCGCATCTTTCAGACATAAACAAAGATTTAATAAATACTTACTTGCAAGTTCGGGATCATCCACGGGCGATTATGAATCGGATTCAGATGCTCCGCGTGACGAAGCCAACTTACAACCGTCTCCGAGCGAGCGAACCCTCGGATCCCATAGATCGAGCCGTTCGTTTCCTGTATCTCAATCGAACCTGTTTCGGCGGAGTTTATCGGCTCAACGCGAACGGCGAGTTCAATGTCCCCTTTGGCGGCGGCGAACGCGGACTATCCCCATTTTGGAAAGACAATCTTCTGATCAACGCGTCTCGGGCTCTTTCGAATTGCCACATAGAGCAATCTGATTTCGAGCCGATAATTGGCCGGGCGAAACACGGCGATCTGGTCTACTGCGATCCCACCTACACGGTAACTCACAACAACAACGGGTTCATTCGATACAACGAGAAGAACTGGACTGCACCCATCGGACTGGACAGTCAGGGGTTGATTTCGTAGATTAGGGGCGGGGCAACAAAGGAGCCAAGGATGCCACGTCAGAGACGGTCGTTCAGCCCGGAGTTTAAGCGGCGGGTGGTGCAGGAGCTGGAGTCG